>JBLMVP010000064.1:0-7937 GCA_050256755.1 Sphingobacteriales bacterium
CTGTTTTGCAAATTTTCCACTTCATCAAGTAAGTTTTTATTAAAATTGTCTTTAAGCACTTCTGAAAGCCTGTTTTTTAGATGTATATTTTCATCCAGCATAAAAGCCAGTAACCTTTTCCAGGTATCGATTTCATGCTGCAATTGTTTTAATTTAAAATCTGGCATATAAGTTAATTTGGGGTACATATAAAAAGTTTTGATTTTTAAATTACTTGTCTTTTATAAAGTTATTCTTATGAATAACGGGGTTGAAGAACGCCCGTCATTTGAAATTCTGATAGTAATCAATAAAAGAAGTACTTGTTTCAGGAGGCTTTAAAGTGGATATGCATTTCACTCAGCTCCCTATAGAAATTTCTTTCCTTTTTTAATTCAGTATAATCATAAAACAGGAATTCAAGGGCCGCCCAAAGCAAAAACCAGCCAGCGGGTTCCAGCAATACTTTAAGTCCATAAATGGGGTATGATACCTCTGAGTGATAGCTTAACCAGGAGTTGAGTGACATAATTATAATTCCTGTTACCAGAAGCAGGATACCTTTGTTTAATTTCCTGCGGCACTTATCCTGGTGAAAACGAAACTGGCTGATAAAAAAATCAGTGAGGCTATTTGCTATAATTTTTTCAGATGACTCATTCCGGGTTTCCGGGGGCAGCAGTAATACCAATTCTCCTGTATGATGTTCCTTGTATTTCATCTCTGTCCGGAGTTCATGCAAAAAATCTTCTGATATCCTCCGCTTCAGGTAATGCCGGCTGTCAAAATCAGAATAAATATCATCATACGAATCCAGCCAAAGATTTATTTCTATCACAATATTTGTATTAATTAAAAAGCCCCGTCAATTTTTAAGACGGGGCAATACAGATAAAGTTACCGCACTATTTAACAGCAATATGTTTGCTGATTGCAGCTTTTTTAGCTTCTTCCTTTTTTGGCAGCATAAGTTTTAATACACCATCTTCATACTTTGCTTCAATCTTTTCTTTGTTCACATCTTCGGGCAGTGTAAAACTGCGGCTGAAAGAAGAATAGTTATATTCCTTACGGGTATATCTTGCTTCTTTTTCTTCTTTCTTTTCTTCTTTTTCGCAACTGATGGTAAGCATGTTGCCTTCCATATCAATCTTAAAATCATCCTTCTTCATACCAGGTACAGCGAGTGATACAACAAAATCGTCTTTGTTTTCAGTAATGTTAACGGCGGGTATTGTCAATGTTCTGCCAAGAAAACCACCATTGTCAAACCATTCATTCCAGGGTTTGAAAAAATCATTAAATACTGAAGGCATTGTTTCAGTAAATTTTGCTAATTGAGTTCCCATACGACCTCCTTGTTTTTTATATTTTGAATTATTGTTTGCGGAACAAATATATTTTCTCATGAGGGGGTAATCAAAGACGATGGTCAGCAAAATTAATGAGACTGGTCAGTGGGGAAAATGAATGCAATAAAAATTATTCTGAAAGATATAATTGCTCATAATATTCTTTAGCCATGCGCTTGCTGTCAAATTGCGGAACAACATCCTGCATCCCCTTTTTTATAATTTCCATCCAGCGCTTAGGATAATCGTAATACATAGGCAATACTTCGTTCTCCAGTAAATCATACAAACTTTCAGCATCCAAATCATCCTGCAAATGTTCTGGCAAAGAAATATCGCAGGGAGGAACAATAAAGGAGTTGATTTTATCTTTTGCAAATTCAGGAAACCATCCGTCGGGTAATCCCACATTTACAGAGCCATTCATTGCTGCCGCCATACCACTGGTACCAGATGCTTCGTGTGTAAGCCGGGGAACATTGAGCCATATATCTGAACCCTTTTTTAATAATTGGGATAGTTTTAATTCGTAACCAACAAGTACGGCACAATTGGTATAGGTTTTACAGATATTAACAATCTTATCAAAAACGCCAATAGCGGTATAATCCATCGGGTATGGTTTACCAGCCCAAATGATTTGCACCGGTCTTTCTTTATTGGTAACTAATTTTTCAAATCGCTCCATATTGTGAAAAAATAAATCGTGCCGTTTATACCCGGCAAACCGTTTGGCAAAAACAATAGTACAAATTTTTTCATCGTAAATTTCTCCGCACTGGTCGGCAACTACTTCAAACAAATTTCTTTTTCCCTGCAATTTTATTTTTTGCAATGCGTCCTCATCTTCTTCATTTAACGCTTTGTATAATTCGGCACTGTGCCAGTAGTTAAAGTTTTGTGCATTAGTAATGGGAATTATCTGGCAGACATCTTTCTGTTTGCCCCACATCTTACACAATGTTTTCTGGTGCATTTGTGACACAGCATTTGCTTTTTTTGAAAGGCGCAGGATTGTTAGAGTATAATCCAGCAACTCAATATCAGTATATGTAATGGCTTTAACTTCTGTAAGCGGAATATCACAGAAGAATCCCATTTTCTCCAAAAGGGTAATAGAAGTTTTTTGATTACCGGATTCCTCTGGTGTATGATTGGTAAAGACCAGTTTCTTTTTTACATCGTCCGTGTTTTTATACTTATTATACAAATAAAATGCAAGCGGCAATCCATGCGATTCATTTAAATGATAAATATCCGGTTCCCAGTTTAGTATTTCCAGTAATTGGGCACCTCCTGCCCCAAGCAGGATGGCAGAAGCAATTTTTGTTTCGGGATTAGCGTCATATAATTTGTGCGATATGGTTTTGGCCAGGTAATCGTTTTCGGGTAAATCGGTAGAAAGAAAAAATACAGGCGCCGTATTAAAAATTTCAGGTGGTAAATAATAAGCTGTTACCCAAACTTCATGTTTAGAAACATTGATGGTAAATTTTATACCTGTACTTTTAAGAAAGCCATAATTTTTTTCTTCAAACAAAACATCCATTGTTTGATCCTGCTTTCTAATTTGGTCATAGTACCCGTATTTCCATAAAATGCCAATACCTACCATGTTCTGCTGCAGTTCATAAGCACTGCGCATATGGGAGCCGGCTAAAAAACCAAGACCGCCGGCATAGGTTTTTAAAGGCTGGTGAATGCCAAACTCCATACAAAAATAAGCCACCCTTTTTTTAAAAGCGGGATTGATGCTGTATGGATGCGTAAATGTAAATGACATGAAAATTAATAATTAATAAACTACAATTTGCTTACTGCAGGTTTTTGAAGGTAATTCAGATTTAGGAATATAAATATGCAGGATGCCCTGCCTGTATTCTGCACTCGCAAATTCTATATCAGCATCTTGAGGTAATAAAATATGGCGTTCGAGACATTCACGATCAAATTCGTGTAGGGGGGATATTTCTTGTTGTAATTTTTCTGCTGTTTGATGTACCACTGCTAACGATAAAATACCTTCATGTACATAAATAAAAATATCTTCCTGTTTAATGCCCGGGAGCATCACTTGAATTTTAAAACAATCAATAAATTCATCCACATTTACTTCCGGCCTGCTTCCTTTTTCAATTTGAGCTGTTATTAATTCTTCAAACACTTTTTCTTTTTCCAGAGGAGGAACATACTCACCGGGGTAAACCGGGCATTCTTTAGTATAGGTAAAATGGTATGTCATACACAGGCAAATAAGATGTTCATAAAGTTAAGAAAGACGTCTCCCGCCTGGTACTGATACAGATAAGCATAAATCCTGATTGATATCACTAATGCTTTTTCTTCCTGCGGATGATTTTTTCTATTTCCACAGCAATAAAAACTATAGAAGAAATAATAAGACAGGCAATCAGCTCATTTACCGTTAAAGGTTTTGTTTTGAAAACAGTATTTAACAAAGGCAGGTAAATTATAGCTAACTGCAGAAAAAAGGTAATACCCACTGATAAAATCAATGGTCTGTTTGAAAAGATCCCCTGGCGGAATAAGGAAATGGTTTCTGATCGAATTGCCATTACATGAGCCAACTGTCCCAGACAAAGAACAGTAAATACCATTGTTTGCCAGTGTGAATCATTGATATGAATAGCGTAGGCCTGGGTACCAATAGTTAATGCAGCCAATAAAAGCCCTACCCATACTACATGAATCCCCAACCCATCAGCAAAAATGCTTTGTCCCGGGCTTCGTGGGGGCCGCTGCATAATATTTTTTTCAGCATGTTCTGTTGCCAATGCTAACCCCGGTAATCCATCTGTAACCAGGTTTATCCATAAAATATGAATGGGTAACAATGGTATGGGAAGATCAAAGAAGGGAGCTAAAAAAATTGTCCATATCTCAGCAGAGTTCCCGGTAAGTACATAACGGATAAACTTCCGGATATTATCAAAAATCCTCCGTCCTTCTTTAATAGCTTTTACAATAGTGGCAAAATTATCATCCAGCAAAATCATATGCGCTGCCTCTTTGGAAACATCGGTACCGGTAATGCCCATGGCCACACCAATATCAGCATGTTTTAGAGCTGGTGCATCGTTTACACCATCCCCTGTCATGGCAACATATTCGCCTTTTTTCTGTAACGCCTTTACAATAGTAAGTTTTTGATGTGGCGAAACCCTTGCATAAACTTTTATATGATCAACCACTTCCAATAGTTCTTCCTTGCTCATATTTTTTAATTGGACTCCGGTAATAATCCTGTCTTCCTCTGTTTCAATAATATTCAGCCTTCTGGCAATTGCAGCTGCTGTTACGGGATGGTCGCCTGTAATTATAACTGGTTTTATACCGGCTGTTTTACATTCTTGTACTGCTTGCTTTACTTCCTCCCGCGGCGGATCAATAATACCGGCTATACCTGTTAAGTGCAACTGTTTTTCTATGGTAGCTGCATTAATATCGGCAGGCAGGGTGTCCATCTCTTTTACAGCAAACCCCAGAACCCTTAATCCGCCTGCCAGCATTTTATTTAAAGGCTTCTCCCAATTTGCAGCATCAGAATCATCTTCTGTTTTTTGCATCAGTATATCCATTGCACCTTTCACAAATGCTATATATTTACCATCATACTGATGTATAGTTGTCATGCATTTTCTTTCCGCATCAAAAGGGATTTCTGCTATACGCGGAAATTGTTTTCCAATTATAGCCTTATCAAATCCTTTTGTAATTGCATATTCATACAGGGCTGTTTCAGTAGGGTCGCCAATAATATTATTATTTTCATCGCGGTACACATCGTTATTTAAAGCCATTGCCTGCAATAGCCATTTGTAAGTATCATCTGCGTTAACTGATGCTGTATCATTCTTATTACTGATTGAAAAACTTTTACCGGCAATTTCTTCAACCATCATTTTGTTAAGGGTAAGAGTACCTGTTTTATCAGTACAGATATAAGTAACAGATCCCAGTGTTTCCACAGCAGGCAACTTTCTTATCAGTGCATTTTTTTTCACCATTTTTTTTGCACCCAGTGCAAGGGCAATAGTAATAACAGCCGGCAACGCTTCGGGTATAGCTGCTACTGCCAATGATAATGCAGTGAGTAACATTAACACCATATCTTCTCCACGCAAATAACCAACTGCAAATACCACGGCGCATATAAAAAGAATGATATAAGCGAGGTTTCTTCCAAACACTGCTAATCTTTTTTGTAAGGGTGTTTGAATACCCGGCTCCTCCAGCAAACGGGCAATTTTCCCCAATTCTGTTTCCATCCCTGTGGCTATCACAATTCCTTTTCCGCGGCCATTAGTTATAAAAGTTCCTTTGAATGCCATATTAGTATAATCACCCAATGGCAATTCAGCAGATAACAAAGTACCGGTTTGTTTTTCTATAGCAAGTGATTCGCCGGTAAGCGATGATTCATTTACTTTTAATTGCACTGCTTCTGACAACCGAATATCTGCCGGAACAATATTACCCGCTTCTAATAAAATAATATCTCCTGGTACAAGTGCAGTGGATGATACAGAGGTAACCATATTGTTTCTTATAACCATTGCATTAACCACCGTCATTTTTTTTAATGCTTCCATTGCTCTTTCTGCACGGTATTCCTGTATAAAACCCACAATGGCATTTAACATAATAATAGCTGCAATAACTATGGTATCTGTAATATCACTTAACAACCCTGAAATAACTGCAGTACCCATCAGTATTAAAATCATAAAATCTTTAAACTGCTGAAGGAACAATAACCAGGCTGGCCTTTTCTTTACTTCTTTAAGTTGGTTAGGGCCGTATTCATCCAGTCTTTTTCTGGGTTCAATGGTGCTTAACCCCTGATGCGAACTTCCTGTTAGGCGGAGTGTTTCATTAATATCTGTAAGATGCCAGTTCATCTCTCAACGCCTTTTATAAATGAAATGAAAATGATGCGGGTATAAACAAACTTATTCATGCAACTATTATGAAAACAGTTATTTTAGAGCAGTCCGGTATTGCATTTTACTAATTGCATATTGCATCAACCTTCATTAAAGGTTAATACAGCAGGGGAAGTTTTAGGAATAACACTTTCAGATCTTTTACCTAAAACACCTTCAATATCTTCTTTAAATATTACTTCTTTCTGTAACAAAAGTTCAGCTACTTTTTGTAAGGAAGTTTTATTTTGCTGCAATAATTCTTTGCTGCGCTGGTAGGCATCACTTACTAATTTCCTTACCTCTTCATCAATCAGTTTCCCCGTTTCTTCACTGTAAGGTTTTTGAATACCCATATCCCGCTGACCGGTGGAATCGTAAAAACTTATATTGCCAAGCTTTTTATTGAAGCCGTAAAACACCACCATCATATAAGCTTCTTTGGTTACTTTTTCCAAATCATCCAGCGCACCGGATGAAACTTCGCCAAAAATAATTTCTTCAGAAGCCCTTCCGCCAAGTGTGGCACATAAATGTTCAGTAAAAGCTGTTTCGCTTCTCAACTGTTTTTCTTCCGGCAAATACCAGGCGGAACCTAATGATTTACCTCTTGGAATGATAGAAACCTTTATCAATGGATCTACGTGTTTTAATAACCAGCTTACTACTGCGTGCCCTGCTTCGTGATAAGCAATAATTTTTTTCTCTTCCGGGGAAATGATTTTGCTTTTCTTTTCCAACCCTGCAACTATTCTGTCAATGGCATCTAAAAAATCATCACGGCCAATTTTTTCTTTT
The DNA here is from genome assembly GCA_050256755.1 of Sphingobacteriales bacterium. GTDB lineage: Bacteria > Bacteroidota > Bacteroidia > Chitinophagales > Chitinophagaceae > AWTP1-9. The sequence goes on from JBLMVP010000064.1 coordinate 7,076, forward strand.
TTCTTTCTTGCCGCAATCAATGCAGATTCATTGCAGATATTGGCAATATCGGCTCCGGAAAAACCGGGAGTTTGTGAAGCGAGAAAATGCGTGTCAATCGTATCATCTAATATTAACGGACGCAAATGCACTTTAAAGATCTCTTCTCTTTCTTTTAAATTGGGTAACTCTAAATAAATATGCCGGTCAAATCTTCCGGGGCGAAGTAAAGCAGGATCAAGCATATCAGCACGGTTAGTGGCAGCTAAAACAATTACTCCACTATTAGTGCCAAAACCATCCATCTCTGTGAGCAATTGATTCAATGTACTTTCTCTTTCATCATTAGCACCGCTTAAAAAAGCACCTTTACCTCTTGATCTGCCAATAGCATCAATCTCATCAATAAAAATTATACAGGGTGCTTTTTCTTTTGCCCGCTTAAATAAATCACGAACACGGGATGCACCCACCCCTACAAACATTTCAACAAACTCTGAACCGGAGATAGAGAAGAATGGAACCTGTGCCTCACCTGCAACAGCTTTTGCCAATAAAGTTTTTCCTGTGCCGGGAGGTCCAACCAATATCACACCTTTAGGAATTTTAGCACCCAGTTTGGTAAATGTTTCGGGGCTTTTTAAAAAATCAACTATCTCCCTTACTTCCATTTCCGCTTCTTCTAATCCTGCCACATCATCAAATGTTACCGTACTTTTTTCTTTTTCAATTAAGGTAGCTGTTGATTTACCAAAGGAGAAAATAGAAGAACCGCCGCTTCCTGTTCCCATTGCCCCGCTTCTTTTTAATAAATAATTCCATAATGCAAAAAGTAGCACAAAAGGCAATACCCAACCCATAATGTTCCAGAACCAGTTAGTTC
>JBLMVP010000065.1:0-3096 GCA_050256755.1 Sphingobacteriales bacterium
TTTATACAGTCGTACCGAAAGCACTACAGAAAGAAGCATTGACTTTTATCCAGAAAAATTTATTTGAAACACCTTACTGGTTGCTCAATAAAAATATACTTGATAAAATTTCCACTCCACAGTCGGAACGCATTAATTCTATTCAGGATAATGTGATGGGAAGTTTGTTAAGCACATCAAGGCTTAGCCGCATGGCAGTAGAAGCTAACAGAGACAATGCGAATGCTTACCGCATGGATGAGTTTATTGATGAACTGAAGAAAGGTGTTTGGAGTGAACTGACTACCAGGAAACCAACGGATGCTTACCGTCGTTTTGTACAAAAAGCATTTGTGGAAAGGTTGATCAATATTATTAATCCTGCCAATGCCACTCCAACTGGCGGAATCAGCTTTACCATTACATTTGGACCAGTGGTTGACAATAAGAAAACCGATCTGATTTCTGTTGCAAAAGGTTCCTTACGTTCTCTGCTGGCAGAAATCAAAGCAGCGATTCCTTCTACAACTGATAAACTTAGCCGCTATCATCTGCAGGACGTAGCAGAAAGAATTGACAGGGCTTTAAATCCCCGGTAAAAAATGTTTCAATTCATCTATAAAAATGCCCCGCTAAAAGTGGGGCATTTTTTTATGGATATGTTTTAAGGGAATTTTTATTCATATCGTAACGCAACTATAGGATCTAATTTAGCAGCCTTTAATGCAGGGTATAACCCGGCTACTAAACCAACGGCAGAACAAATAATTATACCCACAGCTACCCAACCCCATGGCATAATAAAACCAGTTTTAAATACAAATATTCCTGCCAGGTTACCTAATATTACTCCAAGTAAAACACCAATGATTGCCCCAAACAGGCAAATTAATATTGCTTCTGATAAAAACTGCAGCCGGATACTCTTTCTGGTACCACCAATTGCTTTTATCAAGCCGATTTCTCTTGTCCTTTCATTAACAGCAACAAGCATAATATTCATCAAACCAACTGCTGCTCCAAATAATGTAATCATACCAATTATAAATGCAGCTACCCTGACAAATTTCAAAAGGCTCTTAAATACTTCCACCAGGCTATCACTCCTGTCGATGTAAAAATTCTCTGATTCTTTGATGGCTAATTTTCTAACATTACGGAATGTACCTGTTGCTTCACTAATGGCCGCATCCATTTGTTCAAAATTTTTAACATTAACAGCTATATTAAATGATGAACCTGAATTTTTATAGTTACGCCTTACATTATTTACAGAAGTAATAACTATATTATCGAGGCTCAGCAAACTGCTTGCACCTCTTGCTTTTAAAACAGCAATAATCCTGTAAGGTGACCCATCAATCCTAACTACATTACCTACTGCCCGCTGCACATTATTATCAAATAATTTTTTCACAATATCACTCCCAAGTATTGCCACATTACGGCCGGTTTCTAAATCAAGTGATGTAAAATTTCTTCCAACATCAATGGTATAACCGCTGCAAACCAGGTAGTTTTCATCCCCACCCATTAAGCGTATGTTAGGGTTCGTTTTCTTTTCCTTATAAAAAATTTGGGCTATCCCGGTACCCATTTTTGATACCCCCACTGCAGCAGGAAATACATATCCTTTTTTAAAAGTATTCGCCTCATCCAATGTTATTACTTTACCCAGGCTGGAACTTCTTTCTTTCAAAGTGGTTTTACTTCTCTTTTTTAAATCACCGCCGCCGCCAAAACGAAATACTCTTTCCTTAAAGCGGATGGTAAAGGTGTTGGAACCCATGATAGAAAAGTTTTCGTATAAACTTTGGTTCATCGATTCGATAGCAGTAATAATACCTATCAATGCCATTATACCAAAAGCAATAATTGCAACTGTTATACTGGTGCGTAAACGGTTACCACGGATAGTGCGAAAGGCAATAGCTAAAATATCTCTGAACTTCATAAAAGTATTTCTACCCTAAAAATACAAGAAGCTTATTGCTTAAGAAAATAAATTAGCTGAACGGTTTAGAGAATATGGAACCAGTCAAGCAGGAAACTGTTGGGGAATAGGCCCAGCAATATGATTAATAAAGCAGTGAAAATCAATAGCCCTTTAAAGCGGGGGTTAGCATCTGCGGCGAAAGCATCACCATCTTTAAAATACATGGCCTGGATTACCCTGAAATAATAATAAACACTAACTGCTGCACATAACATGGCAGTTAGTAATAACCAAATATATGTTCCTGATTTCATTGCTGCTGCGAGCATATAATATTTGGAAAGAAAGCCGGCTGTTAAAGGGATGCCCGCTAATGATAATAGAAAAATGGTGATTACAAAAGCAATTAATGGTTGTTGTTTGGCTAAGCCATTAAATCCTTCAAATGTGTAATCCTTCATTCTTACCAACACAGCAAAAATGCCAATGGTTGCCAAACAATAGGCAGCTGCATATAATAAAATTCCCTCTTTTGCCAGGGAGTTAACTGCATAAACTGCAAACAGCATAAATCCTGCCTGCGATATGCTGGAATAAGCCAGCATCCGCTTTACACTTTGTTGAAATACTGCAGTAACATTTCCAATTACAAGTGTAGCTACAATAATTAATGCCATAGTAAATTGCCAGAAGTCCGTCATTGCCCCAAAGGAAACCTCAAACAAACGAACAAAAGCAATAAAGCATGCTACTTTTACTACAGTGGCCATGAAAGAAGTAAATACTGTGGGTGCGCCGTCATAAACGTCTGGTGTCCAGAAATGAAAAGGAGCAGCGGATACTTTAAAGGAGAGTGCAATAGTCAGTAATACTATTCCTATTGTAATCATTACAGGCAATTGAGGAGTAGTTATCAATGGCATTTCTAAACGAAAAGAACCTGTGGCTCCATATATAAATGCAATCCCCATTAACATAATACCGGTAGAAAAAGCTCCCATCAAAAAATATTTCAATGAAGCTTCATTACTTTTTAAATTACGTTTGTCTGAACCTGTAAGGATATACAGAGGAATGGAAATAATTTCTATACCCAAAAACAGCATCAGGAAATTATTATACACCGCTACAATCGCTACGCCGCACAAAATAAAAAACAGCAGGGCAAAATATTCATATAC
>JBLMVP010000066.1:0-4322 GCA_050256755.1 Sphingobacteriales bacterium
TTAATGCAAAAAAAGCAACCGAATACTTACTCATCATCCCCAGTCCGGCAGCTATTGCAAAAACATAAAGCCATTTATTTTGTTTGGATTGAATATAGCGAACAATACCATAAGCCATCAGTGTCCAGAAAAAAGCGTCGAGGAAATTGGGCTGAAATAAAAAAAACAAAAGCATATACCCGTCAACCACAAATGGCAGCCATCCCAATAATATGGCGAAAGTCTTTCCTCCCAGTGAAACAATAATATTAGCCACCAATATATAAGTGAAAGCTCCAAATAGATCCGGCCATAACTTAATCCAGAATATACTGCCGCCAAACAAATTAGTTAGCCATGCAAATACACTAAGCAATGGTGGTACTTCCATATAGCCCCAGGCCATGTGATGTCCTTCAGCGAGGTATAAATATTCATCCCTGTGAGGCTGGTAAAAACTATTCTGTAACAGAAAGGGAAGAATTAGTTTAATAACAGCTAAAAGAATAATTAATTTCCTGAATTTATTTGGATGATCCATTAATATCTAAGATAGATATTTCCGTTAAATTGTAAATTACATTATGCGATACAGAAAATTTGGTGATACAGATTTAATAGTAAGTGAAATTGGTTTTGGAGCCTGGGCAGTAGGCGGTGGTGCCATGATAGGCAATACTGCTATTGGCTGGGGAGATGCGGATGATGATGAATCTGTAAAAGCAATTCATACCTCCTTAGACCTGGGTATTAATTTTTTTGATACAGCTGATATCTATGGTTTGGGGCATTCAGAAGAATTGCTCGGAAATATTTTAGGAAACAGGAAAGATATTATTATTGCCACTAAAGGAGGTAATGTTTCCCGCAACCAACAATTCACATTTGATTACACCAGGCACCATATTTTATCTGCCTGTGAAGCCAGTTTAAAAAGATTAAAAAGGGAGGTGATAGATTATTACCAGCTGCATACAGCAAGAATGGCCCATTTACAAAATGGCGAATGTATTGAAGCTATGAAGCAACTGCAACGAGAAGGAAAAATCCGCTACTGGGGAATTTCACTAAACACCTTTGACCCGTTACCAGAAGCTGACTTTTTTCTTAACAACAAAATTGGTAATGGGTTTCAGCTGGTGCTGAATTTTATCAATCAAAAAGCATTACCGCTATTAAAGAAATCAAAAGAAAATGGCTACGGCATAATTGTAAGGATGGCTTTACAGTTTGGATTGCTTACCGGGAAGTTTGATAATATGGTTTCTTTTTCGGACAATGACCATCGAAAAAACCGGCTTACAAAAGAAGTAATTGATGCTTCTAACCAGGCCTTAGCCCCTGTTTGGAAATTATGTGAAAAATATAATTGTAATAAAACACAAATGGCTTTAAGTTATATTCTTAGCCTTCCTGAAGTTTCTACCGTCATCGCCGGCATTAGAACAGGTGAACAGGCAAAACAAAATACTTCCGGTTTATTTCAATTAGAAGAAAAGGATAAACAGATGATTGAGCAGTTAGGTTCAACTGTTATGCCCGCTGTTATGGAGTTGATTCAAAAGCAGGGTTAAAAGGTAATCTGACTTTAATAAATTTGCAAATACCTTCTTGTGAGTATTCTCTTATTCTGAAACAATGAATGCATTTAGGTAATTATTTTCCAGCTGTATGTATTACGTCCGGGCATGATACATTGTTATTTCTCTTTTATTTATTCATTTTACAAATTTCTGTACAGGACAATTGGTTACCCCAAGAACTATTGATGAAAAAATTGTTGCGAGGTCAGGTACATTTTCTGGTAGAACTTACGCTATTGTTGTTGGTGTTTCCCAATTATTCCTACTGTCTGAATAACATTGGTCTGTTTTTCAACATTAAGCAATAATACGATTCAGCTTTAATTTATTTCCGGAAAACAATTACAGCAGACCAGCCAATCTATGCACTGGTTTATAATAATAGGATATACATGCCAGTTGTTAATCATGCCAGATTCAGCCCTCACCTACCATAAAAAATATTTTTATATGGAAGCAAGACTTCTGTCGCCACTTACCTAGCAGAAATTTATTATAGCCAAAATAATTTTGACTCTTATATTTATTATGAAAAGTATTCAACTTTTAAGGGACTCATCGGGTATGCCCGTGTTGGAAAGGCTGGGTTATTTCTATTTGCGAAAAAAAATTATGAGAAAAGTTTCTTCTATTTCACTGCTGCAGATAAAATATTTAACTACTCTTCAACCAAATATAACCTGTATTGTTATTTCAGTTTATCCGGCAATAAAACCAAAGCATTAGAATTACTGGAACAGGCGTTGATAAAAAACTTCAGCAATTATGATCATATTCAAAAAGACACAGACCTTGGTCCTATAAGAAAAGAACTGAAGTTTGAAAAAATATTAAAAAAATATTTTCCTCATAAGATTAAATAAAAACAGAAAGAGTTAGAATAATTCCAATGCTTTATTAATACGGAAACTTGTTTCACTCTTTCCCAGCAACTCTGCAATTTGAAATACCGGTGGACCAAACTTCCCTCCTACCAGCATAATACGCAGCGGCAACTGCAATTCACCGGGTTTAATATTTTTTTCAGCAGCCAACTCTTTAAACATGGATTCTAATGAAGCAGCATTCCAATCAGTAAAAGTCAAAAGCTTATTACTGAAAGTTTCAAAAAACAATTTCTTCTCCCCGTTCCATTTTGGCTTTACTGCATCTACATCCCATTTTTCAGGGGTTTTAAAAAAGAAGGAAGATTGCTCATAAAAATCAGGTAATAAAGTGCAGCGGTCTTTTACCAGGTTCAGCACTTTCGCAAACAAAACATCATCAGTTATATTAATTCCTTTTTCAAAAAATATTTTCTTCACTGTTAACTGCCAATTATCAACCGGCAACTTCTTAATCCATTCATGGTTGAACCATTTTGCTTTTTCAAAATCAAATTTAGCCCCGGCAATATGCACCCTTTCCAAACTGAATTTTTCAATCAGTTCTTCTTTGGTAAAAATTTCCTGTTCAGTTCCATCATTCCACCCTAGTACAGCTAATAAATTGATAAAAGCTTCGGGTAAAAATCCTTTTTCTGCAAATCCTTCTGTTAATTCATTTGTTTTAGGGTCTATCCAGTTCATTGCAAAAACAGGAAAACCATATTTAGCGCCATCTCTTTTACTAAGCTTTCCATTTGGCCCAAGTATTAATGGTAAATGAGCCCATTGCGGCATTTTATCAAAACCAAATAAATATTTCCATAACACCAAATGTACCGGCGCACTGGATAACCATTCTTCACCACGGAAAGCATGTGTTATCTTCATTAAATAATCATCTACTACCACCGCCAGGTGATAAGTTGGCATTCCATCAGCTTTCAGCAATACCTTATCATCGGATAAGGAAGTATTAAAACTTATTTCACCACGGATAATGTCTGTAAAAGAAACTGTTTCATTATCCGGCATTTTAATTCTTATTACATGTCTTGTTCCTTTTGCTAACAAATTTTTCACTTCTTCTGCTGAAAGTGAAAGAGAGTTTTTCATTTTCATCCTTACGTGGTGGTCGTATTGTGGCGAAGGGTTTTCTGTGGTTTTCAAATCATGCCTCATTTTTTCAAGCTCTCCGGGCGTATCAAATGCATAATACGCCTGGTCATTATTAACCAGTTGTTCGGCATATTGACGGTAAATTTCTTTACGTTCGCTTTGGCGGTAAGGGCCATATCCCCCCCCGTGTACCGGACTTTCATCGGGTTCAAGTCCGCACCATTTTAAACAATTAAAAATATATTCTTCGGCTCCTTCTACAAACCTCGTTTGGTCGGTATCTTCAATTCGCAGCACAAAATCACCACCATGATGTTTGGCAAATAAATAATTATATAACACTGTTCTTACACCTCCCAGGTGCAAACCACCAGTTGGACTGGGAGCGAACCGAACCCTTACTTTTTTTGACATAGGCTGCAAAGATAGAATTTGATGAATTAAAGCCAAGGTATGAACTGTCTCTTTTAATAATTACATTTGAATTCAATTCCATTGAATGAACCGCTTGCTTATTTCGTTTATTTCCCTTCTCATTCTTTGTACAACTGTACACAGCCAGCTTACTTATCCAAAAATCCGGGTTGATTTTGACAGTGTGATAGAATTTGGCAATCTTGAATTATATCCTGTACATTTTGTGTATGGGGGCGACCCCTACCCAATTAATGAAAGCAACCGGCAAATGCTGCGGAATATCACTAATCTTAAAAAAGGCTTAAGCAGGCGTAATGTAAGTGTAAGAGAGATGGGAGATTTTATGGCAAAAGATATTAAT
>JBLMVP010000067.1:0-6355 GCA_050256755.1 Sphingobacteriales bacterium
GGTAGTGGCTATAATGTTATGGATGAGTATGCAAACATTACTGGAACAGTTGTACTCAATGATAATTTTAATATTACAAAACACCTATATTATACACTACCTGTAAAATAACAGGCATGAAAAAAAATATATTTACCGCTTTTGTTTTGACGGCATTTATAGCAAAGAGCCAGCAGTTATTGATTATTCCCCAACCTGTGGAAACCGCCGTACAAAAAGGAAAATTTATTCTCTCCCCCGCCACCGTTATTGTAATGAGTGATGAGTTACAAGAACCTTCGGTTGATTTTTTAAACAGTTACCTGAAAACATACTATAGCTTTAGTTTAAAAACAGCTAAACAGGCCAAAGCCAATTTCATAAAGCTTGGTGTAAAGGTTTTTATCCGCCAACCGGACAAGGATGGATACGATATGACGGTTGCACCAAAAAGCATTGATATTTCAGGGGACACTTATAATGGAACTTTTTATGCCATTCAATCTTTAATACAATTACTTCCTTTACAAAAAACAAAAATATTGAATGTACCATGCTGTACCATTACAGATTATCCCCGTTTTAAATATCGTGGTCTGCACCTGGATGAAAGCCGCCATTTCTTTGGGATAGATTATGTTAAAAAATATATTGATTATATCGCACTGCATAAAATGAATTATTTCCACTGGCATTTAACCGACGACCAGGGTTGGCGCATTGAAATAAAAAAATATCCAAAGCTTACTGAAGTTGGTGCATGGAGAGATGGAACCATCATCGGTCGTTTTCCCGGAACAGGTAATGATGGAATACGTTACGGTGGTTATTATACGCAGGATCAAATTAAAGAAGTGGTTAAATATGCCGCCGACCGTTACATCACGGTGATACCTGAAATTGAAATGCCGGGCCATAGCCTGGCAGCATTGGCTGCTTATCCTGATTTAGGAACTAATCCTAACCAGGGCTATAGCGTAGCTCAAACATGGGGTATTAATGGTGCTTTTAATAATGTTTTAAACCCAAGCGACTTTACCTTTAATTTCCTTCAGGATGTGCTGGATGAAGTGATGGCTTTATTTCCATCCAACTATATTCATATTGGTGGTGATGAATGCGATAAACAATGGTGGAGACAAAGTGAATTTTGCCAGCAATTGATGCGCAAGAAAGGATTGAAAGACGAACATGAACTGCAGAGTTATTTTATTCAGCGCATAGAAAAATATGTTAACAGTAAAGGAAGAAAAATTATTGGCTGGGATGAAATACTGGAAGGAGGTCTTGCCCCCAATGCTTCCGTAATGAGCTGGCGTGGTGAAGAAGGTGGCATCGCTGCTGCCAAACAAAATCATGATGTAGTAATGACACCAGGTACACCTGTCTATTTTGACCATACTCAAAGTGAATATGAAGACTCTGTAACCATTGGTGGCTATAATCCCATTGAAAAAGTTTATGCTTACGAGCCAATACCACCGGTATTGAATGAGCAACAGGCTAAACATATATTAGGTGCCCAGGCCAATATGTGGACAGAATACATGGGCAATACAAAGAAAGTTGAGTATATGTTGTTCCCAAGATTATCTGCTTTAAGTGAGGTATTATGGAGCCCGAAAGAAAAACGTAACTGGCGAAATTTTGAAATAAAATTAATCACACAATTTAAACGCTTTGATTTCATGAAAGTGAATTACAGCAAAGCTTATTTTGATTTGAAGGGGAGCGTATTGCCAGCACCTGATAATTCTGCTGTGCTGTGGAAATTGGAAAGTAAAATTAAAAATTCAATTATTACTTATGTCACTGCAACAAAGAAAACACCTGTTGTTTATCATTCATCAATAAAAATAAATAGCTCGCAAACTTATTATATAAAACAAACTGTAAATAATAAACCAATCAGTACCTTAAGACAAAGCTTCTATATCAATAAAGCCACCGGGAAAAAAATTACTCTTGCAAATGAAGCATCACCTAAATATTCCGGAGATGGAGCTTTTACATTAGTTAACGGCATACAAAATGAAAAAGGCCGTGCAAGATCAACTGAATTTTTAGGCTTTGAAGGAAAAGACTGTGAAGCCATCATTGATCTAGGTAAAACAACTGAAATTAAAGAAGTCATTGGTCATATATTAGAAGAAACTCCAGGCTGGATTTATCGTCCTAAATCCATTGAAGTATTTGTATCTGAGGATGGGCTTAGTTTTCAGTCAGCAGGAAAAACAGATACGTTTATTGATATTTATCCGCTAAAAACTGTGGGAGTTTTATTTCAACCTCTTCAAACAAGATTTGTAAAAGTGCTGATCAAAAACTACGGTATTATTCCAGCCGGCAATCCCGGTGGCGGTCACGGGGCATGGTTATTTGTGGATGAAATTGAAGTAAACTGATTTTAGTTTTTCAATTTATATAATTGTACTGATTGATTATTTATACCAATTATTATTGCATCATTTACCACGGTGACACTTCTTACATCACCCTTTATACTCAGGCCGGATTGATATTGCGGCACGTAAGCGAAATTACCCTTCCCATCTCCCAAATACAACTGCCCAAAGTTAGCATTGTATTGTGTAAGCCTTATGCGGTTATATAAATTATTGCCGAATAAAAGCAAATCTGTTTTGCCATCTTTATTGACATCCATACTGCACATAGCATATACAGGAGAGTACTGCGCCTGCACCGGTAATGCCTTTTTTACAAACCCTTTACCGGTATTTTCCAAATAAACAGTAGAAAAAGTAAAAACCTGCAAAGGTTTAAAAGCCGACAATTTACCCGGGTTGATTATATCAGTGATAGCTGCATCAGCATAGGCATTATAATCATAAAACTTTTTCTTTAGTATGGGTGCCTGTGCATTGATATCATCCATAGTAATAAAGGGATAGGCCTTACCCTGAACAAAGCTGGTAAGTACAGGATCAATTGTTCCGTTACCATCAATATCCATACTGTAAAGTTCTGCCGGCTGCTTTTCTGATGCATTTAACTGGCTGTTGTTTCCATAGTTACCTAATACTAAATCGTCATCCCCATCCTTATCAAAATCTGCAGTTAGTATTTTATTCCACCAGCCATTGCTGGCAAATGAAATATAGTTAGCAGATGCGTCTTCCAATTTACCTTTTTTGTTGATAAACACTTTTACCGGCATCCATTCTCCTGCTATTACTAAATCTTTAATCTTATCATTATTAACATCTACCCAGGCTGCGTCTTTTACCATACCAACAGCAGATAATGTGTTATTTAATTTTGCAGCAGCATCTGTAAATATTCCTTTCCCGTCGTTAAGTAAAATACGGCTGGCTGTTGACTGTGGCCATTTACCCGGAACAACACTGCCTCCTATAAATAAATCCATATCCCCATCGCCATCCATATCGCAAGGTCTTACACAGCTTTTATTAAAAATTGCTTCAGGCAATGCATTTTCTTTTTTAGTATAAAGTCCTTTACCATCATTAATGTACAAACGGTCTTTTAATTCACCGGCGTTTTCTGCAAATTCATATCCGCCGCTTATTACATATAAATCCAAATCTTTATCATTGTCTGCATCAAAGAAAACAGCATCCACATCTTCACTATTTGCATCATTTGTAAAAGCAGGAGTATTGATTAAAGAAAAATTTCCGTCAGCTGATTGTGAATACAAAGCTCCGGCCTGACCTTTGGCCCCGCCAATAAAAACATCTTCTCTTCCATCTCCGTTTACATCAGCTTTTGCCATGCATGGCCCTTGCCTGGAATAATATTGTGGCAATAAAGGTTGTACCGTAAAATCATTAAGCTCATTTTCTGTATGTGTAAATGCAGGCGCATTTGTTTTTTCAAAAAAAGAAGTTGGTTTCTTTAGTATGGGATAATTGAAAGCACCGGTCGCATCTTGTTCTTTCACAATGAGCAATTGATTGGCTTTAACATTTTTAATCAATTCCATTTTATCGTCGGGCCAGATGACCAAAATAGAATCAGCAATCATCTTATCACCCAATCCAAAATGCAAAACAGGATCAACACTTGATTGAAAACCACGTACGGGCAATTCTTCCTGGTAAGCAGATTCATTCGCTGCGTATACAATTACTTTGGCACCAATGCCTGCACTATTCCCTGTATCTCCCTGCAATTTTATATTCAGGAAATTTTTCTTTTCAACCTGTTCGCTGTTGTTTTGATATACTCCTGCATAATCGTCAGTATTATTTACCACTAAATCCATGTCGCCATCATTATCCAAATCAGCGTATACGGCCCCATGAGAAACAGTTGGTTCATCAAAACCCCAGTCATTCATCTTTTGCTCAAACTCATCATTACCTTTATTTTGATAAATATAATTATGCAGTTTGATGGATGGCATGTGAGAAATATATTCAGCCACATTTTCTACATCCCCGCCCTGCTGCAACCGCAGCGACTGATCCATTGAATATTTAATGAATTCAATATCTGTATTGTCTCTTTTATATCCGTTGGTAATAAATAAATCTTTTTGCCCGTCATTATCAAAATCGCAAAGCAGTGGCGACCAGCTCCAGTCAGTACTGGAGATACCAGCCAGCTGACCAATTTCGCTGAATGTGCCATCGCCATTATTTTTTTGCAGAGAATTTTTCATGTACTGATAAGGCATACCGTTTTTAAACAGGTAATTATACACATCAAAATTATCAGCACCCATATGCATCTTTAATGCATGATTGCCCTCAGGTAACATATCCAGTTCGGCGATGTCGGGCAGCAAATCATTGTTATAATCATTTACATCAATGCCCATAGAATAAAGAGAGGTATGATTTATCATTGTTGATAAACTGTCTGTAAATGTTCCATCGTGGTTGTTGATGTACAGGTAATCCGGTTCTTTAAAATCATTAGCCACATAAATATCCGGCCAGCCATCCTGGTTAATATCAGCAGTACTTATTCCCAAACTAAAAGTGAGTTTATTTGAACGTATTCCTGATTGATAAGTAACGTTTACAAAATGGCCATTATCGTTTCGGTATAATTTATTTTCAAGGGCAGTATCACCACGCTGATTACGCAATTGCACATATTCAATTTTCCCTCTTGAATATTCAGGTGTGGATTGGTTGATGAGAAACAAATCCAAATCACCATCTTTGTCATAATCAAAAAAAGAAGCCTGTGTAGAATAACCGTGATCATCTAATCCGTATTCCGCTGCTTTTTCTGTAAAGGTTAAATCATGATTATTGATGAAGAGCAGGTTTTTTCTGTAAGCAACGTTAGGCAAGCCTGAACGGCAGATATAAATATCCAGCCAGCCATCGTTATTAATATCGACCATAGTAATACCCGTACACCAGCCTTCTTTTGCAGCGATTCCTGATTTACCGGTAATATCATCAAACTTAAAATTTCCTTTGTTAATATACAGCCTGTTCTTTACCATATTGCCTGTAAAACAAACATCAATCAATCCATCGTTATTAATATCTCCAACAGCTACCCCTCCGCCGTTATAATAATACGGATAAAATAAAATATTAAACTGCGGGTTATCTTCTTTAAGCAGGCTTCTGAAATTAATACCTGTTTTGATTTCAGAAAGTTTGGTGAATAGTTTGGAGTGATTTTCACTACAGGAAAAAAACAAAGCGTTTATAAAACAAAAAACAATCAATCGTATTGGCAATAAAAATTTCATACTTCAAGTTATCAAATTACTGATTTAAAAATAAGGCTGTTCAGGAATGAACAGCCTTGATCAAAAAAATGTCTGCGATTATGACACTATTATGTATGAAAAAACTAAGGTTTATCCCACCACAAGCGGGTGCCGCCTGTATCTGCACCACCTAATTTTGTAACCGCTCCTGCAATACCTTTAGGATTGGTTGAATATTCGCTGGATGGGAAATTAATTCTGCGGATAAAAATTGCTGTTGAAATTTTACCACCGCTGTTATTTATTACTACCGGGAATAATTTTGGATAACCCGTTCTGCGGAATTCGCTCCAGGCTTCCTGTCCATCAGGATACATCGCAATCCATTTTTGTGTGATAATTTTTTCCAGCTTTTCATCAAAACTACCGGCGCCATTCCATTTAATAGTAACTGTACTTAAATTAGGATCACCATTAGGTACATTATTTACTGCATTTTTTGGATCAACATACGGTTTTGGTTTACTAACTGCATCTGCTATATATGTTGCACCTGAAACACTATATTGAGACATAGATGTATTAATACCATTTTCATAATCTGTCTGTGAATCTCCTGCACCGGCCCATCCACGTATAGCAGCTTCTGCTTTCAGAAACCATGCTTCAGCAGCTGTCATCAATTGTATCTGGCTGGGGAAATCAGCTAAT
>JBLMVP010000068.1:0-4438 GCA_050256755.1 Sphingobacteriales bacterium
CTATCCAGGAGCAGTTTAAAGAATTGATAGCCAAAGAAGATAAACTGGCCATACAGGAATTCCTGAATGACCAGAACATCAGTGATGTGGCTGATTTAATTTATGACAATGAGGGATATGAAAGCCAGATAATGAGCCATCTCCTGATTCACCGTGCCGCAAGTGTTTTTAAGATATTGGATTTTGCTGTTCAAAAAAGAATCATTCAATCACTTCCTGCTTTTAAAACTGCTGAATTACTCAACCAGCTATCCGCTGACGACCGTACTGATTTTTTAGAAGAATTACCCGGCAGTGTTGTCAGGGAATTAATCAAACTGCTGGATCCTGATGAAAGAAAAATTACCCTTTCGCTATTGGGTTATCCTGAAAACAGTATTGGCCGTTTGATGACTCCGGATTATGTGTATGTATACCCTCACAATACAGTTGAAGAAGTTTTTCAAACCATCAGAAAATACGGAAAGGACAGTGAAACAATTAATGTTATTTATGTTATCAATGATAAAGGCGAGCTGCTGGATGATATCCGCATCCGCGAATTTATATTAGCAGCACCTGATAAAAAGGTTGAAGATTTAATGGATGAACGTTTTACTGCTTTGCATGCATACGATGACCAGGAAACTGCCAGTGAAGTTTTTAAAATGAATAACCGCGTTGCCTTACCCGTTGTAAGCAACACCAATAAGTTACTGGGTGTCGTAACCAATGATGACATAGTATGGGTAGCCAGTGAAGCAGTTAGCGAAGACCTGCAAAAGATTGGCGGTACGGAAGCGTTAGACCAACCTTATCTTGAAATGCCCATCTTCAAATTATTTAAGAAAAGAATTACCTGGCTGGTTGTTTTATTTTTAGGAGAAATGCTCACCGCAACAGCTATGAGTTATTTTGAAGACGAAATTGCCAAAGCGGTGGTACTGGCATTATTTGTCCCTTTAATTATTTCTTCGGGTGGTAACAGCGGGTCACAGGCTTCCACACTAATTATACAGGCAATGGCTGTAGGAGAGATTACATTAGCTGACTGGTGGAGGGTAATGCGAAGGGAAATATTCCAGGGATTATTGCTCGGTGCCATGCTGGGTACAATTGGTTTTTTAAGAGTGATCATCTGGTCACAGATATTTCCGCATTTATATGGCGTTCATTATTTGATGATCGCTTTTACAGTAGGCTTTGCATTAGTTGGAGTAGTGTTATGGGGTACATTGAGTGGCTCGATGCTGCCACTGGTATTAAAAAAATTTGGAGCTGACCCCGCCGCTTCCTCTGCACCTTTTGTTGCCACATTAGTGGACGTAACGGGATTGGTAATTTATTTTTCAGTAGCCTTTATTTTCCTCAAAGGGATTCTTCTATAAACAGTTCCTTTAATAGAATTTCCGGGGTCTGATATTTTTTTATACTTTGCCACACCGTTATGAAAAATTTGAACTGCCTCAAAACTTATCTGCCACCAATCTTACTTATTTTTCTGTGCTGTACTTTGCTCACAGTTATAACTTATGCACAGTCAAATGAACTAAACATCACCGAATGGGCAAAAAAATTAAGCGACCCCTCACCCCCCAGTAACATTTATATCGGGCAACTTGATTCAAATCTTTATAAAACGGGTAAAGCTCCGTTGTTTCTTGATGAGTTGGAAAAAAAGGGAAAAGGTCATCATTTCCATGCACGATTTTGTATAATAAAAGCCTCCATAGCTTATCAGGAGGGAGCACAATTTGAGTTAAAGAAAATAGAACCCAAACTAAACCCTGAATTGAAACCCGAAATAATGAAATTGCTGAGCATGGCTATTCAGGAAGCATACCGTTCGGGCGACGATTACCTGGTAGCAAGTGTCAGTATGCATTATGCTCATATCAGTCATACCCTGAAAGAATTTGAACTGTCCATGATGTATATGATGAATGCCACGGAACTGAATGAAAAACTGCAAATTGAAAATCGTCCGTCAGATTACCAAACATTAGGAGAATTATTGTACCAGATAAAAGAATACAAAGAAAGTGTAAAGTACAGCCTCAAGGCGCTTCATGCATGGGAAACAAATGCAACAAAAGATACCCTGCGGATTATGTGGGCATATAATACCATCGCATTAGGTTATCATCGCCAGTTTATATACGATTCTGCTTTTATCTTTTATAAAAAAGGATTAGAATTTGCCAATGAATTAACCCTGGATATATGGAAAGGAATTATCAGCGGCAATATGGGACAGATTTATTATGCGCAGAAACAATATGATACCGCTCTTGCTTTATTACAGCTGGATTACAACACCAGCAGAAAACAAGCTTTGTACGATAATGCTGCCAACTCACTGCAATGGGCAGCCCGTACGCAACTGGCATTGGGAAATAAAGCCACCGCTTTACAGCAGGTTAGAGAAGCTTTGGAATTGTTGATGAAAGTTCCCGATGTGTATTATTTACGCAACACCTATTATACCGCCACCGAAGTATTTAAAGCCATCGGGGCTTACGACAGTGCCTTTTATTACAATACCCGATATGCTACCCTCAATGATTCGCTCGATCGTGTGGCTGCACTCAGCAGCATTGCCATAGCCAAAGCAAGAGCCAATGATGAAAAAAGCAGGTACAGTATTCAAAGCCTGCAGCATGAAAAAGAAAAACAGTTATTACAGCGTAACATTTTGATTGCTGCGATACTGTTACTCACCCTTTTTGCCATTCTAATTGTTAACCGGCAGCGCCTCAAAGCAAGGTTAGAGATGGAAAGACTGGAGCAGGAGATAGTTTCTGCAAAAGAGCAACTAAGCATGTTTACAGGAAATATAGTGGAGAAAACAGCCCTGATTGAAAAACTGGAAGAACAAATCAAAAACAAAGACATTTCCGCCGAACAACAGGCATTAATGACTGAACTAAGCCAGCAAACTATCCTTACTGAAGACGACTGGACACGTTTTAAAAACTTATTTGAAAAAACATATCCCGGCTTTTTTATTACCCTTAAACAAAAAACACCGGATATCACTATTGCCGAACAAAGGATGGCTGCCCTTACCCGCCTTCAATTAACCACCAAACAGATGGCTGCCATGCTGGGAATTTCGGCAGACAGTGTGCATAAAACCCGCCAGCGGTTAAGACAGCGCTTTAATCTTACTACTGAAACTAATATTGAAGAGTACATCGCTAATATTTAATCTCCTTCACCCAATTTTATAACTCACTGAAACGGAAACTCTTTTCCGTTGTCAGGTTTTTGTCAGGTAGCTGTCAGCCTTTTGTCCTTTGGATTATTTGCAAACCTTCATACTCCCCATCTAAATTTGACTTCTATCTTTTTTCAGAGACAACTGCTTTGTATGAGGAGTAAAAATTGGATACTCGTTTCTATTATCACCATTGCCCTGCTGCTCATCCTCATCGTGTACTTCCTTTTTGAAAAAAGACTGGAAGCCCTGCAATAAAAATCAACCATCCTTCTATTTTGAAAAACCGCCTGTAAATCCATCTCCTTCCATTCACAAAAATTAAAAACAAAAAAATGAAAAGTTTTTTACTCCGCCATCTGGTGCAAGCAGTGCAAATATGTATTTTTTTATGCTGTGTGTTTTGTAATTCCCGTTCATTTGCACAAGGGACCGGATTAATAAAATGTTGGGCTGATAAAGATGGCGATGGTTATGGAGACCCGAATGACTTGGTATTGGTTGATGCTGCGATTGGCTGCGGAGGATTATTCGATGTTGATCGCAGGGCAAATAATGACCTTGATTGTGATGATAATAATGCAGCAATTAACCCAAATACGATTTGGTATAAAGATGCCGATGGCGACGGATTTACTGATGGAACAAATGTACCAGGATGTACTAGACCAGACAGTTATTATAAACTTGGATCGGAATTAAGAAGTCTAACGGATATTGATTGCGATGACAATGATCGTTATGCTCGTCCTGACCAAAAATGGTACAGCGACCCCGATAATGATGGATATACTAATTCTTCTAGTTCACACATAGATAGCGTATGCACGAAACCTCCGGGAAATTGGCTATCAAATACCCTGTTATATGAAAATGGCTCTATTGTAGATGGGCAATGGGTACTGGAAGACTGCAACCAGGATGATCCATTGGAACATCCAAACCAACAATGGTATCCTGACCTCGATGGAGATGGTTATCCCGGATCCACTACACCGTTAGTACAATGCAGTCGTCCTGTAGGCTATATAGCAGCAAGTGGATTAGCCTCTCAATTAGTTGTTGACTGTGACGATTACAATTGGAGTTTAAATCCTGGTATCGTTTATGTTTTGGATAAAGATAATGATGGTTATTATACCGGCAGCCCTATTGCGCAATGCGGTTCTCCAGGTGCAGGCTATGTTATTGAATCAAATCAGCCGGAACAGGAAGGTGATTGCGATGATAACGACCCTA
>JBLMVP010000069.1:0-11343 GCA_050256755.1 Sphingobacteriales bacterium
ACCAGGTTATTGGTTATATAAGTATCGTAATTGCTCCAGCCAACTTCTGGTTCTGCCAGGCTGGAGGTGTCAATAATTGTTTGGTTTAATGCTTTTTTGCGGTTTGTTTTTGGTCCGGTTACTACCACTTCTGCCAGTGACTGATTACTTTCATGCAAAACTATTTTATTCTGGCTAAGCAAACCCCTCTGAAGCTTAACAGTATTGTTATAATAGCCTACAGACATAGCATCAACTTCTAAAATAGTGTCTGGTGCAACAAAAGAAAAATAACCTTTCACATCTGCATAAGTACCAATTTTAAAACTGTCATTTTTTATAGCAATTCTTGCAAATGGTAATGGTTCATTTTTATTATCAACAATTCTTCCTTTAAAAATATTTTGATTATACCTGTAATCATAATCTTTCAACACTTGATTTGGTTGAGCAGGAGCGGTGTATGCTTTTGTATTAAGATTTCCGGCCAATTTTTCTTTCGTTGGAACAGTGACCGGTTTTCTTTCTAAACTTTTATATTCCTGTGCTTTTGTATTTGCTGCATCCTCTTTTTTTGCAAGACTGCTAACAGGTGCTGATGGCGCTACAGCAACATCTTTTGAAATAGTTATAGTGTCTTTCTTTTTTACCGGCTCAGTATTCGCTGCTACTTCTTGCTGATCCTGGCTTTCTGTTTTTATTTCTTTTGAAGGTTGTACTTTTTGAGATAAGCCTGGAGTGGGATTATTTGCAGCTACGTTCCTATCTGAATCGGCTATAGTTACTGCTGATGCAGATGGCTCTTGAATAGTTTTTACTTTTTCCCGGGCAATATCTTGCGTTCCTTCCAGCTTTTCAGAAAACATATATTTATAAATGATGACAGCAGAACCCAGCATAATAAATAATACTGCCGCAATACGGTACCATTGTTTCCAGCCACCTTTCAACTCAATAACTTTGCTGCCACCGGTTACTTTTTCTGTAATCTCTTCTTTTAATGCTGATATAACCTTACTATGATTTTCATCTGTCAATAAAGAATATCCTTCAATAGCATCTGCCAGGAACTCATCATCCAGCGACGCTTTTTCCAATGCATGCATTTCCTGCGGAGTCATCTTCCCCTGCAGGTAACGTTGAATATCTTCTGCGGTATAAATTTTATTATCGTTTTCCCCTGATAGCATCTTTTGCAAAGTTGCTTATTCTTTTATTTTAATTTGTTTACTTGTTTCTTCTTTCTTGTCCATGCATAGTTTAAGGTTGCGGCGGCCGTTTTGAATATGGCTTCTCACCTTATTCCAGTCAAATCCTGTAATATCTGCAATTTCATTATAGCATTTGTTTTGGAGATAAAACAGTTCAACACTCTGTTTTTGTTCAATGGTAAGTGTTTCTAAACATTCCTGCAGGCGGTTAAAAGTAGTTTCCTTTTCCATCACTTCGTCATCCAGATGCTGCATTTGGCCTGATTGCATAAAATCAGTTTTTAATTCCTGTGTTTTCAGGTTTTTGGGTGTACGCAATTGCATCAGGCAGTAGTTTTTAGCAACGGTATGTAACCATCCTTTAAAATTGTCTACTTCATGCTTTTTTAGCTTGGTTACCAGTTCCTCAAAAATATTCATTACTGCATCACGGCTTGGTTCTTCATTTTTAAAGTATTTGAGGCAAACACCATATACCAAATCCATATAACGCTGGTATAGCAAACCCAGCGCCTCCATATTGCCTTCCTTCTGGTACAGTGTTACCAGTTCTTTATCAGTAAGGGAAGAATTTGATATGTTTTTGATAAAAGACAAATACCAGCTTAAAGTATAGTAGCAGGCAATATAAACAAGTTTTTATGTGCCCGGGAAAAATTATTTATTTCACCTCAATTTAAATGGTGAAATAACAGCCGGAGCGTATTTATTGAAGGTGGTAAACGCTGCAGGTAAACCTTTTTATAATGATAAGATAGTAGTGCAATGATGCTGGCCACATGATGAATATTACGACTGTTTTTTAAAGCCCGGATGAAATTGTTCTAATGTACGGCGGAGGTATTCCCTGTCGAGATGAGTATAAATTTCAGTGGTGGTAATGCTTTCATGTCCCAGCATTTCCTGTACAGCTCTTAAATCAGCCCCACCTTCCACCAAGTGCGTAGCAAATGAATGACGGAAGGTATGTGGAGAGATATTCTTTTTTATTTCTGCTTTTTGAGCCAGCTCTTTTATCAGCATAAAAATCATAACACGGGATAATAAAGTGCCCCGCCTGTTGAGGAATAAAATATCTTCATTACCCGGTTGTATTAACTGGTGAACCCTGATATCGTTTTTGTAAATAGTAATGTATTTGATTGCATCGCTGCCAATAGGAACTAATCTTTCTTTATCACCTTTGCCAATAACCCTGATAAACCCAACATCAAGGTATAAACAGGAAATTTTAAGATTCACTACTTCTGTTACTCTTAGTCCGCAACTGTACATGGTTTCTAATATAGCTTTATTGCGGCCACCTTCCGGCTTGCTTAAGTCTATTTGACCGATAATGCTTTCAATTTCATCATAACTCAATACATCCGGCAAGGATCTTTTTAATTTAGGCGCTTCAATTAAGGCCGTTGGATCTTTTTGAGTAATATTTTCCAGCAAACAATATTTATAAAAACCCCTGAGACCTGATATGATTCTCGCCTGTGAAGATGCTGTTATACCAAATTCCCCAATCCATTTTAAAAAATGCTGCAGGTCTTTTAATTCAACCTGTTCAGGATTTTTTAAATTACCCGTTTGCTGCAGGTACTGTGTAAGCTTCTCCACATCTCTTATATAAGCTTCAACGGAATTGCCCGATAAAGACTTTTCCAGTTGCAGGTATGCTTTAAATCCTTTTTTAAATGCTTCCCACATAATTAATCGTCAATTTACAATTGAATAATCAAATTGTAATGATTAACTGTTATTTTCGCACCTCATTTTTAAAAGTGTAATTAAACAATGGCTTCGGCATTTCTTTCGTCCTTCAGGAAAAAGGTAAAAAAATACAGGAACAGTTACCGTCGTTTTTTAACACGCATGGAAAATAAACCTGTACGAGGTTTAGATAAGCTGGCTGAAGCTGCTGATAAAGAAGTTTGGAAAGAAACAGATTGTTTAGGCTGTGCCAATTGTTGTAAAACAATGACACCTACTTATACTTTGGCTGATATTAAACGGATATCCACTCATTTGGATATGGGTGTTGATGAATTCAAAAAGAAATGGTTGTACAAAGACCGCGGCGGCGATTGGATGAATATAAAAACTCCCTGCCAGTTTTTAGATTTGAAAACCAATATGTGCAATATTTATGATGTTCGTCCGGCTGATTGTGCAGGCTTTCCGCATCATACCAAAAAGCATTTTAAGGATTGGGTACATGTTTACAAGCAGAATGTTGAATATTGTCCTGCTACATTTAAGTTAGTGGAGAAAATGAAGGAAAGGGTGGAAAGAGATCGTTTATAAAGTAAATAAAGAGATTAACGGATAAGTGTTGTTGAGAATAGTTAATATGTTTTGTCTTAGATAGATACTTTATATACCATATTTACTTCAAACTGCCTTCAACTCAAACACCAGCACCTCTTCACCTTCATGAATCATTGTTCCTGTTTCTGTAAACCCTGCCTTCAGTAAAACATTTTGAGAAGCAATATTGGCAGGCATGGTAATGGCTTTAATAATTTCTTTTTGAATAGTTTTAAAAACAAAAGGAATAGCCGATTTGGTAATTTCTGTTGCCAATCCTTTTCCCTGGTATTTTTTCAACAAGGCGTAGCCCAAATGAAAATCTTCTGTACCGGCTAAAGGAATTAGGGCAAAGGAACCAATATAATTCCCGGATGATTTTTCTCTTATAGTAAACCTTCCTGTTCCCGGATTTACTTTATAATTTTCAACAGTTTCTGTAATCAGTGTTACACATTCTTCCTTAGTTCTTGGTTTGTGGATGAACTGCATAATTTCTGCATCGCCATTCAGCCGGAAAAAATCTTCCAAATCATCTTCTTTAAGATAACGCACTAAAGTTCTTTCTGACTCAAAAATTATCATCTTAATTCTTTTTTCATAATTATCATGCCACGTAATTCTTCTTTCATTTGTTCAAAAGATAAACGGGAAGTACCACAAAGTTCAAAACCCATCTTTTTATAAAAATTAAGAGGCCCATGACTGCTGTCCATTGCTTTTAACCAGATGATTTCTTTATGATTCTCATGGCCAATATTAAAACTAAGTTCCATTAAATGTTTGCCAATACCTTTTCCTGAAGCTGCTTTGGTAAGATATATCCGTTCCAGCTCCATGCCATTCTTAGTTGGTTCTGTTTCTAAAGCAGCATCAATTCGTAATTTTAAGAAACCGACCGGTTCATTATCTAAGCAGGCAAGAAAAAATAAATTATTGGGATTAGCTAATTCGTCCTGCAGCACTTCTTTGGTAAAACAACGTTGTTTATACCATTCCCCATTATCAAACCACAAATGAAGGTAATGGTCATTATAAGCTTTGAGTGCAACTTGTGAAAGTAAAGCAGCCTCTGTATTATCAATTTTCCTGGCTGTAATTTTAGCAATCCCCATCACTTTTTGATTTTTTAAACTTGTTCTTTATGTATTTCACTGGTAAAATGAAATTCAATATCCGGGTTATTATTTCTTTCGGTGTTTAAAAACCATTCACTTTGCGCCAGGTAAACCGGGTGACCATCTTTATCTTCGCCAGAGTTTTGTTGTTTAAACCGAAGAAAATCCTGTAATTTTTTTTCATCATTGCAGGTAAGCCAGCATGCTTTATAAAAAGGTAAAGCATTAAACTGAACAGATGCTCCATATTCATGCAGTAAACGATATTGTATTACTTCAAACTGTAATTCACCCACACAGCCAATAATTTTTTTAGTTCCGCCATATTGTGTAAATAATTGAGCAACTCCTTCATCTGTCAGCTGCAATAAACCTTTTTCCAGTTGCTTGGTTTTCATTGGGTCTCTGTTCACCACTTCTTTAAATATCTCCGGTGAAAAAGAGGGTATTCCGATAAAGTAAAAGTTTTCTCCTTCCGTCAATGTATCACCAATTTTAAAATTACCTGTATCAAACAAACCTACTACATCACCCGGATAAGCTTCTTCAATAATATCTTTTTGACGGGCCATGAAGGAATATGGATTGCTGAAACGAATGTCTTTGTTAAGTCTTACGTGATGATAATATTTGTTTCGTTCAAACCTGCCCGAACATATGCGCATGAAAGCAATCCTGTCCCTGTGCTTGGGATCAAGGTTGGCATGAATTTTAAAGATGAAGCCACTAAGTTTATCTTCATTTACATCTAAATGACGGGTGGATGTTTCCCTGCTGCGCGGCGTAGGTGCAATGCGGATAAAAGTATCAAGCATTTCTTTTACTCCGAAATTATTGATAGCACTTCCAAAAAATACGGGAGCAGTTTTTCCCTGCAGGTAATCATTCACATTTAGTTCTCCATGAACACCATCTACCAGTTCCACATCATCTCTTAAAATATCAGCATCTTTTTCCCCCAACTTTTCATTTACTATTACTTTATTCAGGTCAGAAATATTAATTACATTTTCATCGCTTGCTTTGGTACTGGCAGTAAATAAACGCAGACTTTTGTCATGGAGATTATATACCCCTTTAAAATCTTTACCACTGTTGATGGGCCATGTCATTGGGTGAAGATGGATACGCAATTCTTTTTCTATTTCTTCCAGCAAATCAAAACGATTCTTGCCATCACGGTCCATTTTATTAATAAAAACAATTACAGGTGTATCCCGCATGCGGCACACTTCCATTAATCTTCTTGTTTGTTCCTCCACACCATTCACACTATCCACCACAAGAATTACGCTGTCAACTGCGGTAAGGGTTCGGTAGGTATCTTCTGCAAAATCTTTGTGACCGGGCGTATCGAGCAGGTTAATCAATGTGCCATTGTATTCAAATGTCATTACAGATGTAGCGACACTAATGCCCCTTTGCCTTTCAATCTCCATAAAGTCGGAAGTAGCAAACTTTTTTATTTTATTACTCTTAACAGCACCGGCAACCTGGATGGCGCCTCCAAACAACAGGAATTTTTCAGTAAGTGTTGTTTTACCCGCATCGGGGTGACTGATAATGGCAAATGTTCTGCGCTTGTTTATTTCGTTGATATATTTCATGTTGAATAGTCCGCAAACCTGAAAGACCGTAAGTCCGAAAGAAAGAAATCAACTTTCTGTCTTACTGAGTTTCTGATTTCCCAGCTTTTTTTGGAGCCGCAAAGGTAAGTTTCCGCAGCCGATTTATAAAAAGCCATTCATCAATGATTCTTTTGAAAACCCGCAAACGATAGCTAAATTTGATTAATGAGAAGAACCCTCCAAATTGTTAGTACGAGTTTCCGCCTGATGTGGGAAGAGCTTCGCAATAATAAGCTGCGTACTTTTTTATCGCTTCTTGGAATTATCATTGGTATTTTTTGCATTGTGGGTGTACTGGCGACGGTTAGAAGTATGCAGAGCAGTGCCAATGAAAGTTTACAATCATTGGGTAGTAATACGGTATATGTGCAAAAATGGGAATGGGGAGGCGGAGGAGATTATCCCTGGTGGAAGTTTATTAACCGTCCGCAACCTAAGTTTGAGGAGATGGAATTTCTAAAACGTAAAATCCAGAGTGCCGAATATGTAGCATTTGCATTCCCAACCCAACAAACAGTGGAATATGAAAATAATGCATTAGACAATGTTCAGTTAAATGGAATTACCGGCGATTTTAACCAGATAAATATTTTCAATATTGCGTATGGACGATATTTAACCGAGAGTGAATTTGATGCAGCCAGTTCTAATTGTGTTATTGGTTACACGGTGGCAGAGACTCTTTTTCGCAATGCCGAAAACGCCATTGGTAAAGAAATAAAAGTGAAGGGAAATAAGCATACGATAGTGGGAGTAATTGCGAAGCAGGGAAAAGGCTTTTTAGGAGGCGGATGGCAGTTTGATGAATCAATGCTTGTGCCCTATTTGCAAACAGCCCGTTTTTTAGATGATAAAAATATTTTCCAGGATAAAATCATCATTGTAAAAGGAAAGGAAAATATTCCGGTAGAAGATTTAAAAGTTGAAATGAAAGGTTTAATGAGGGCAGCAAGAAGAATTGGTCCAAAACAGGACGATAGTTTTGCATTAAATGATATTTCCTCTTCCTCACAGTTTATCAATAATATTTCCAATGGTTTGTCGCAGGGTGGTATTGCTATTACTGTTTTGTCTTTTGTTGTGGGAATATTTGGGGTTGCCAATATTATGTTTGTTACAGTTAAAGAAAGAACATCCATGATTGGGTTGAAAAAAGCTATTGGGGCCAAGAAACGAACCATATTAATGGAAATCTTACTGGAATCCGCATTCCTTTGTATTGTTGGAGGTTTGATAGGTCTGATAATGGTATTTTTGCTCACTTTGTTTTTATCGGGTGCATTGGGATTTAAAGTATTTATATCAATCCCCTTATTTTTATTCGCCATAGGACTTTGTGTATTCTTTGGAATATTGGCTGGTATTATCCCGGCTATTAATGCAGCCAAGTTAGACCCAGTGGTGGCAATAAGAAGTAAATAAGCTGAAAGGTTGAAAGTTGATAGGGGAGATTTATATTTGCCTGTCAACTTATAAACTTGTCAACAACAATCTTAGCAATAGAATCTTCCTGCGATGATACATCCGCTGCAGTATGCTGTGATGGGAAAATTTTATCTAACTACATTGCCAACCAGCTTGTACATGAAAAATATGGTGGAGTAGTTCCTGAGCTGGCATCCCGGGCACATATGCAGAATATTGTTCCTGTGGTGGATATAGCACTGCAATCTGCCAGCTGTCAGCTTAGTAAAATTGATGCTGTTGCCTTTACTCAATCACCCGGCCTAATTGGTTCTTTACTTGTTGGGGCACAGTTTGCCAAATCATTAGCGCTTGCCTTAAACAAACCATTGATAGCTGTGCACCATATGCAGGCGCATGTACTTGCTAATTTAATTGCCGATGAAAAGCCAGCATTCCCTTTTTTATGTTTAACAGTAAGCGGCGGTCATACACAAATTGTGTTATGTGAATCGCCTGCTCAAATGAAAGTAATTGGTGAAACGCTGGATGACGCTGCAGGTGAAGCCTTTGATAAAAGTGCCAAACTTTTAGGATTACCTTATCCCGGCGGGCCGTTAATTGATAAATATGCAAAAGAGGGAAATCCGGACAAGTTCAAATTTGCTGAGCCACAAATAGCAGGATTGGATTTTAGTTTCAGCGGATTAAAAACTTCCATCCTGTATTTTTTACAGGAACAAAAAAAGCTGAATGAAAAATTTGCTGAAGAGAATTTGATGGATTTATGTGCTTCTATTCAAAAAACAATAATCACTATTCTGCTTAAAAAAATTAAAAGAGCTTCTATTGAAACCGGGATTAAGAATATTTGTCTCGCGGGAGGTGTATCCGCTAATTCAGGGCTTCGTGCAGGGTTAAAAATAATGGGACAAAAATATCATTGGCATACTTTCATTCCTGCATTTGAATATTGTACAGATAATGCAGCGATGATTGCAATTACCGGGTATTATAAATATTTAAATAATGAGTTTGTTGATTTAAGTGTAAGCCCCAGTGCCAGGGCGGAATGGTAAGTCATCAAGTTATTATAAACCCGATATGTCCAATTCTTATTTTCAATTTAAACAATTCACTATACAACAGGATAAATGTGTATTAAAAGTGAGTACCGATTCCTGTTTATTTGGAGGATGGATAGCCAGTAAGCTACAAACCATAAATAATACGCCACAAAACATACTTGATATTGGTGCAGGCACCGGTTTACTAATGCTGATGCTGGCACAAAAGATTAATGCTGCCATTGATGGGATTGAAATTGATAAGTCAGCATATCAGCAAGCCCAGCAAAATATTGATGCATCTTTTTGGAGTATCCGGCTTAATTTATTCCATGCAGACGTTAAATCATTTATGTTTTCGCAGCAATATGATTTCATTATTTCCAACCCGCCTTTTTTTGAAGGAGATTTAAAATCCGTTTATGGGAATAAAAATATTGCTAAACATGATGAAGGATTAACATTGGATGATTTGCTGGAAATCGTAAATAAACATCTTTCAGTTAACGGAACTTTTGCTGTGCTGCTTCCCTATCACCGTACTGAATATTTTCTAACTCTTGCAGAGCAAAGAAAACTGTATTGCACATATTTGCTGAACGTAAGGCAAACACCAAAACATAATTATTTCCGGTCAATACTTATGTTCAATCGAAATCAATCAACAACAAAAATGGAAGAAATGGTTATAAAAGAAAGTGATGATAAATATTCTAAAGTTTTTACGGAATTACTAAAGGATTATTATCTCTATTTATAAAAACAAATGAGATTACTATTAAGGTTATCAACTTAGCACTTAAAACCAGTACTTCTAATTACCCTTCAGCATATTCTCTCAAATATGCATATGGCTCTGTAAGTTTTCCTTCCTTAACTATGATAGCCCTGTTAATAACCGGAGAACTTCCTTTTACCAAATCTTCGAGTACAAATTTCATCAGCTGTTCTCCAAAATAGCGACTGGCATCTCTTGGTAATTCGTTAGGTAAATTGCCTACCGCCATAACGTCAACGGCATTAGCGGCACCAGCAGTGGTTTTTTGCAGGGTGGTTTTATCTACGCCGTAAACAGGTTCATCAATCGTTGAATCCCCAATGTTGATAGAAACAGAGCCCTGTGTATCGTTTGTAATATCAGCAATGGATACCATTCTAAAATCGGGTGATTGAAATTCTTCAACGGTAAACAGCGGGGGAACACCTTTATCCCAGTATATGCCATTCATTAAAATATCTGTTTGTTTGGTATAAGGCCCAAATACACATTTATATTCCTGGGGATGTTCATGGAAATTTTCACGGTTATAGGTGCCATCATCTTTGCGGATGTATAAATCTCTTCCTTTTAAATGCACATAAACGGGATAATCAAACTGCTTGTGTAAATAATCAAAGGGTTCTACTTCATGAATACCCATCAGGTTCATAATTTCCAATACGCCATGAGCCACCCTGCCACTTCCGGTGACAGCAACTTTTATGGCGGGAAGTTTAATCCCGAAATATGTATGAATCAGGTTGCGGTAATCTTTACAATCTTTCACACGTCCCAGTTTATATAACCCGGTTCTGTTACCATAAGCCATCATACCATTATGAGCACCTACAATGCCTGCAAAAAAGCCAAAGCCAATTATCCTTTGTCCATCTTCATGGGTTAAGCATTCATAATCTATTAATGTGATTTTTTTCTCAATAATCTTTTTAAATAAAGAACGGTTATGTTCCTGTGCTTTTTTAGTGTGGGAAAAAAACAGGTAGGTTTTGTTTGGTATTAATAACTCTTTTGGTACTTCCTTAATGCCCAGCAGTACATCGCAGTCGCTGATGTCTTCCTTAACTTCTATACCAACTTTAGAATACTCGATGTCTGAAAAGCACCGGGCAGGGGAGTTTTGAACAACTATTTTTATCCCGGGGATGTTTTTATGAATCCATTTACATTGTGAAGGGGTAAGTGCCACCCTGTTATCTGCCGGAATCTTTCCTTCCCGTATTAATCCAATTTTTAGCATCTATCGTTTTTATTAGGCGCCGCAATTTACATTTTTGATTTAACATTCATCGGTTACATTTGCTGAATGAATTATTTTGAATTGTTTGAAATACCGGTAAGTCTTAAAGTGGATGCCGGAAAGCTGGCGAAAAAATATTTTGAACTGCAGAAAAAGTTTCACCCGGATTATTATTCAAAGGAAAGCCCTGAGGTTCAGGCTGACATTCTTGAAAAAGTTGCTCAAATCAATAAGGCATTTAAAACGTTTAAAAGCCCCGATGAAACCATTAAGTATGTGCTGATGGAAAAGGGGTTGCTGGAAGAAGAAGAAAAATACCAGCTTCCACCAGGTTTTTTAATGGAGATGATGGATTTGAATGAACAAATTGCTGAAGCTTTAGCGGATGGGGGAGAAAACCTTTCTCTTATAAAAGATGGACTGGCCGGTACTGAGACAGAAATTTATTTTCCGGTAAGAGAGATTGTTGAAAATTATAAAGAGAGCATTACATCTACAGACGAATTATTAAAGGTGAAAGAATATTATTACAAAAAGAAATACTTAAACCGCTTAAAAGCGCAGGTCAATTTATAAGCCGGAAGGGTTAAAATTCATTTTACACTTTAGGATTTTCATTT
>JBLMVP010000070.1:0-8437 GCA_050256755.1 Sphingobacteriales bacterium
CTGGGAGCCATTATTTTTATTAATGCAAAAGAAGGGATACTAAAACCACATTCGGAGTTGTGGTTTTCTATTATTGTATTGCTGCTGCTGGTTTTCTTTTTAATTGAAGGCAGCGGGCCCATTTCTATTGATGATGTGATTAGAAGAAATCCTGAGAAAAAACAATGGCATGGGTAAGTTGAAAGGTATATAAGGTATCTAAGATATATAAAGTATATATAGTATTTAAAGGAGGTCACTGTAAGAGTGGCCTCTTTTTATTTTATTTTTGCAGAATATGAAATTTCAAACTGGCGATAAGGTTTTACTCCTGCATTCCAAAGAGGAAGGTGAGGTGGTGGATATTATTAATAAAGAAATGGTGATGGTGGATGTGGAAGGCGTTCAGTTCCCCGTGTATATTGACCAGCTAGACTTTCCTTATTTTAAACGTTTTACCGAGAAGAAGGCGGAGATTAAAAAGCCTAAAACTTATATTGATGATGTAAAAAAAGAAAAAGTTACTGCTAAATATAAAGTGGGGGAAGGAGTGTGGCTTTCTTTTTTACCGGTGTATGACAAGGATGTATTTGATGAAGATATAGTGGATTATTTTAAAATCTACCTCGTTAACCAGACGGAAGACCATTTTGTTTTTGATTATACGCTGGCATTAAATACCGTGATTGATTTTGAACTGCAGAATGAATTACTGCCTTTGCAGGATTTTTATTTGCATGATGTACCGCTGGAAAAGTTTAATGATAACCCCCGTTTTGATTTTGAATTTTCTTTAAAAGAACCCAACCGTAAAAGAACGGATTATTATGAAACCAGTTTTAAACCAAAGGCTAAACAAATTTTTAATAAGATAGAGGAGATACTGCAAAAACAGGAAGCCAGTTTTTCTTATCACCTGTTTGAGAAATATCCGGATAAAGTGAAGGAAGAAAAGATGAGTATGGATAAATTAACTAATGCCGGTTTTAAAGTATATGACGCTTCTAAATTCCGGAATAATATGGAAGCTGCCAGAACAGTTGTGGATTTACATATTGAAAAACTCGCTGATAACTGGAAGCAACTTTCTAATTACGAAAAATTAGAACTGCAGCTAAAAACCTTTGAAAAATATTATGAACTGGCCGTGCTACACCACCAGCCTCAGCTGATTATTGTGCATGGATTGGGTACCGGTAAGTTGAGAGATGAAATACATGATATACTCCGCTTAAAGAAAGAAGTAAAATCTTTTGTTAACCAGTATCATCCTTCTTTTGGTTATGGGGCTACGGAAATCTATTTTCAGTATTAAACTATAGATTCAACTGTTTGCTTTATTGGGACACTGACGGACGTCACTGTTTCATATCAAGATATGTTTGATTAGACTTTCAACGTAAAATATAAAGCTCCAGATGTAAAATATAAGATGGCAGACGTAAAATATTGACTGCAAGATGTAAAATACAAGGTAACAGATGTAAAATATAGACCCCAAGATGTGAAATATAGACCGCAAGACGTGAAATACGAGGTGACAGATGTAAAATATTGACCGCTAGACGTGAAATATAGACCTTCAGATGTAAAATACAAGGTAACAGATGTAAAATATAGACCTTCAGATGTAAAATATAAGGTAACAGATGTAAAATATTGACCGCAAGACGTGAAATATTGAGCATAAAACGTGAAATACTGGCTGATTACATTAAAGCCGGACAAATCTTCAGGAATTTACAGGCTGCTTTGCCTTGAACTTCGGTTACAACTATTTTATTTCAAGGGTAGCAACATCCACAGCCATCACACATTTCAAATGAGAGATATTGCGGAGAAATAGGCCTCCGATTATCTTACATTATTAATGGGAGAAGATGCAGGGCTATAGTTATTTTTATTATTTAGTAAGGCAATCAATCCAAAGACGGGTCCAATTGTGAGTAACATATAAATGTACTGGGCGTTTATTTTGTTCGATAGTGCATTTATTAATTGAATACTTATAATTGTAATGGAAAACCCGATACAATTTACAATGGTGAGAGAAGTACCTCTTGATTCTTCAGGAGCGTTGTGAGCAACTAAGGTTGAAAATAAAGGCGAATCGGCAATAACTACCAATCCCCAAATGAATAAGAAGATAATTAATGAAATAGCTGAATGTGAAAATAGAAAGAACGGAGAAACGATACAGCATAAGCAGGATAAAACTAATGATATGGTGGCTATCTTTTTTGCGCCAAAATACTGGGAAAGTATTCCACCTAAAACACAGGCAGGTCCGCCGGATGCAATTACAAGGAATGATAATAAAGAAACATTAAGGTTTGTTTGCGGGTACAGTTTATTATATGTTGCAAGCATTACCGGTACAAAGGCCCAAAAAGTATACAATTCCCACATATGGCCAAAATATCCAAAGGAAACAGAGCGAAAATTCTGATGTCTGAAACCTTTCATGAACGCTGTAAAATTTAATTTTTGACCAGGCTTGCGGTAAGGTCCATCAGGCACAAACAGTAATACAGAAAGCCCACCTAATAATGACAGTATTGTAGTGGTATACAAAATATATTTCCAGTGAAAACCTATTGTGATATTTTTCAATAAATGCGGAAATGCTATTCCAATAACCGAAGCCCCAACTAAAAAACCTAAAGATTTTCCAAGACCCTCCTGGTAGTAATCAGATGCTATCTTCATACCAACGGGATATATACCTGCCAGGAAAAAGCCGGTTAAAAATCTGAATAATAGTATTTCAGTTGAATGAATACCATGAATGGTTATCCCGAGATTAAAAAATCCTGCGAAGATGGAACTGCATAAAAAAACAAGTGATGGAGAGAAACGATCTGCAATTGTAAAGACAGCAAAAACAAGGGTGCCGGTAATAAAACCAAATTGTACAGCACTTGTCATGTAGGCTAAAAAATTTGCCTGCAAATGAAGGTCTTTGGCTATGTCGGATATAATTGAATTGCCGGCAAACCAAAGTGAGGTACATAAAAATTGAGCAACAACTATAATGATTAATATAAATCTCATTTGAAAAAAATCTTTATTATATGCATGGCTGTTGAGTTGTAACTTAATTCTTCAAAGCCTAATACAAAATAATATTAGATAATTAGTTGTTGCCTGTTCGTCAGGCGGACGACAAGGTTAAGGACAAATTTTCAACTGCAATTTCTAAGTGCGGCAATATTCCCTGTTAACACATATTGTTGATTACCGGGAGGAGTTACGGAAAGAGAAGACTATTAACATAAAATATATATGCCGCCAGATGTAAAATATAAATTGCGGAACGTGAAATACAGGTTGTTAGCGTAAAAAAGATGACAAGTTTGCAGGAGTTTAAAGCTTGTTCTTTATTGGTCAGGCAAACGTTAACAGGATTAAACTCTATATAGTGCTTTAGTCCATCAATTATTTACTTCATAAAATAAAACAGCAGAGGTAATTTACTTTAATTGTTGAAAAAATAATTTTTTGTCTTTAAGAATTATTATGCTTGCAACTATACAGAGAATGACAGTGAATACAGCATACCACAAGACAGCTTCTGTTGCTGTTACTGCAGGGGGACCAAAAATAAGTTGGCTACCCGTAAAACTTGCATGTGTTATTTGAGCCAGAAGAAGGCTGTTGCTATGGTTATAAATCCAAACGGCGAGCACCCGAAAAGCAGTGAGAGCAATTATCCAAAGCAGAAAATGCAACCAATACAGTTCTTTATAGAAACTAATTCCACCAAGATAATCTGCAGGTAAATGCCAAACGGCATGTATTAAACCAAGAATAATGGCTGCAACAAAAGGAGTATATCTTAATTGAAGTTTAGGAAGGGCAAATCCTGTCCAGCCTATCTCTTCAAAAAATCCTCCGATAAGACCTGCACCAATACCAGTTCCAAGCATTAAACCCGGAGAATAATTTTTAGAAATAAAAACGAACGAATAAATTACAAGAACTACTAAAGCCGGCATTATCAGCAAAGCTGCTGCATACCATTGAATGCTGACTTTCCACCTGACCAAGAGTGACAGCATTTGTTTTAAGCCTTCTTTGCCATCCACTATATATTTAAGAAATAACCCTGCAATACCTGGTCCGGCTAACATAGCAAACCATATAAACATTATTTGTTTGCCGATACCATTTGATAAAACACTTTGGCCATAGAATACATGAAACCCATTCCAAAAATTGATTAGCAAGATGCCGCCCCAGGCAATTGCGTATGCTAACGTGAAGTAGACAATTAAAGGATGGCGTTGGGAAAATGCTTTCATTTTATTAAGCGTTTTTCTTTAACAAAAAAATACCCGATGATAAAGTAATCCTGACATAAACTTTCATGATACAGGGATTTTTTATGTGTACCATTTCTCCTTCATTTCTTTCAGCGTCTCTCTGCAGGCATTGAGTTTAGCTAAGAACTCTGCAATACCAGGGAACAATAGTACAAATTTTCAACTACAGTATTTCAAATGCTGCACTGTCTCTGGCTACAGCACAAAAGCTAATGAGAAGACGGTGCAGGAAACAATTTTCTCCGCCTTTTCTTGTTGTTGGCAGGCGACCAACAAAGGCGCAGAAGTTATAATTAAATAAATTGTCTGTGTACATACATCCAAATCCATTTTTTATCTGTCTGTTTATACGCATCTGTTCACGAACCCAATTGCCACAAGGTTTTATTTAAGCAATTCACTTGCGAAAATGATTCCTAAAATAACCTGCTTTACGTAATAATCCAATCATTTAAAACCAAATACAAAAACTAACTTTGTTCTCCGCTGCAAACTGGGCTATCGTCTCATTTAGTTGGGAAGGAAAGTCCGGACAGCATAGAGCAACCCACCGGTGAATTGCCGGGTGTCCTGGTAAAACAGGGCAACAGATAGTGCCACAGAAAATAACTATCCCGCCAAAAGCGGGACAAAGGTGAAAATGTGAGGTAAGAGCTCACAACTTTTAATGGTAACATTATTAGTGGGTAAACCTTGGGTGCTGAAATGCCACGTATAGTAACGCTTGAGGGCTGCTCGCCCGATGTTACAGGGTAGGCAGACACAGGTGGGCAGTAATGTTCATCGCAGATAAATGATAGCTCCCGACAGAATCCGGCTTACAGGTCTGCAGCGGTTTTTAAAAAATTATAGCATCCGTCAACTGGCGGATGCTATTTTATTTGATTATTATTTATTTGCTATTTCCCTGCTTTAAAGATTCCGGCATCAACATCTTTAATAAATTGAATAACGCCGGGGAAAAAATGTTTCTGATCGTCCCACATGCTCATATGACTTCCTTCGGGACAATATAAATATCTTCCCTGCTGTACCTGTGTGCTCATCCATTTCATTTGTTCAGGATCCATAGTATCGTAATGTGCACCAACGGTGAGGGTGGGAACTTTTATTTTAGGTAAATCTGCTTTTCTATCCCAATGATATAATCTGCCGGCTGTTTTAAATTCACTTGGTCCCTGCATCATTACATAAATTTCTTCGTTACAATGTTTGAAAGCACAGTTAATAGGATCAGGCCATTCCGGTAAACGGCAAAGATGTTGCGTGTAATATTCTTTAAATACCAAATTCTGGTACACCGGGTTTTTAAAATCTCCTTTCTTTTCATAACTGTCCAAGGTATCCAGTAGTCCTTTGCGCATTTGCGAACGCAACACGTTATTATATTTTTCATAATCGGGGATACTGGCCATCATATTGCTGATGATTAATCCTTTAAGGTTATCCTGGTATTTTAAAGCATATTCCATTGCCAGTATTCCGCCCCATGAATTGCCATAGAGATAGAAATTATCTTTATTTAATCCCAATGCTTTTCTTACCTGTTCCACTTCATCGGCAAACCGTTCAGTTGTCCAGAGCGAACTGTCTTTTGGCTGGTCGCTGTAATAAGAACCCAGTTGATCATATTCATACATTTCAAAACCTTGATTGGGAAAAAAGCTTTCAAAACTTTCCAGGTATTCATGAGTAAAAGCAGGGCCACCATGTAATAATAAAACTTTTATACGGGGACTATTGCCAAACTTTTTTGTCCACACCTTAAATTTTCCAACAGGTGTTTCAATGGGAATCATTTTTACACCACCGGTTTGTACTTCTTTATACAAATCTTCATTGGAAGATGCAGTGGCAGCATTGTTGTTTTTGTTTGGATTATTACAGGCAAACAAAAAAGCTATTAAAAGAAAAAAGGAAAGTATTCTCATTTAAATTGTTTTGATACGGTAATTTACATTTTTTTTAATATGCAGGGATTATTAATGAAATTATTTGTAAGCAATGGCTGCACTGGTTGGCCCTGCCAATGGTATAATTTCAGTTTTCTTAAATCCTGCTGCCATTGCCCAGCGGTTAAAGTCTGATGGCATATAATCAAAAGCATCCCCGTTTTCAATTAGCATATTTAAACTCATTAGCAAACCAAAAGTATTTTGTCTTCTTTCATCATCAATAATGTTTTCGATAGCAATAAATACTCCTCCATTCGGTAAGCTTTTATACACTTTATTTACCAATTGTTGTTTTGTTTCTTCTTCCATGCCATGTAAGATATTGCCCATCGTAATTATATCCGCTGAAGGAAATTCATCCTGGATAAAATCACCGCTAATAACATTAATCCGGTTAGATAAATTAAATTTTTCAATCTTCTTTTTTGCAAGAGCTTCTACGGGTGGTAAATCATAAGTGGTACAGTGAATGCCGGGATGATTAAGACATATTTGAATACTTAACGCACCATCAGCCCCACCTGCATCGAGCAATGTTTTATATTTACTGAAATCAAATTTCTTTGCCAGTGTAATAAAGTTGCCCAGTTGTATTCCACTCATGGCATCCATAAATTCCTGCAATTTTACCGCATCTCTGTATAGCTGGGGAAAGAATGACATATTACTGTCAGCAGCGTCTTTACCTTCATTTTGCGGTTTGCCGGTGAGAAGCCCCTCTTCCAAATCGCCCCAAAAACGATACAGCCGGTTATTTCCCATTTCTAAAATTCCACCTATATAACTTGGTTTTTTACGGTCAAGAAAAACTTCTGTGTCTAAACTGTTACTGTAAACAGAAGTGTTCATTATACCTTCACGTTGTAAAAAGCCAAGAGATACTAATGTGTCCAGCCAGTCGTATACATGACGATCAGTTGTTCCCAATGAGAGCCTTTGTTTAATTTCTTTGCCGCTTAATTTGGTGCCGGCCAGGTGTGTAAATAAACCGAATTTAACTGCAGCAAGTAAAGTTTTAGCTGCCCAGTAACCCATGCCAATCTGCATTATTTTGGAAGGGTCTGGTTGTTGATTTGATGATTGTTGCATAATGAAAAATTGTTGTTTATAATTTTTTTATTGTTTAATAAAGAAAAAATAAGGGGTAGTGGTTTCTTTCTAAGAAGGTAAGTAATATTATTCAAATAGGGTTATAAAGCCCGGTTAAGCACATTACTGGTAGATGAAATTAAGATTTTTCTTCCTTATTTTGTTGTTATTCAAATGTGATTAAACTTCTTTTGCAATTGAATATCTGGCCGTTATTTTACATTTGTATATTATGCTTACCATAACTTACTTATGCAAAACAAAAGTATAAAGTTTTTAAGTCTTCTTTTTGCAGCCGCATTTTTCGTTTTACAGAATCTTTCGGCGCAGGATAGTTTAAAGGTTGTTAAAAAAACATTGTTTGTTCATAGTAGTTTTTTTTATGATTTCCCCCAGAGTTTTGGTATTGCTGCCGGAGTTGATTTTCCTGTGAGCAGTAAACTGAAAACTACTTTCAGTAAAAATGGAAAAGAGAAACTCAGTTTCCGTGATTTAATTATTGCAGGTGATATTGGATTTTACCGTTACCGGTTTAATCATAGTGGATTATATTTTTTATCATCAATTGGTAAAAGGTATTACGATGCAGGGCCTTACTACTTTGAGATGCTGCTGAGTATTGGTGTTTTGCGTACATTTTATGACGGACGTGTGTATACGGTTGATGATAATGGAAACGTAAAAGAAAAGAAGAATTTTGGCAGGTATTATGCAACATCGGGTTTGTCATTTGCATTTGGTCATAATTTTGAACGAAGCAAAAAGCCAAGACCGTTTGCCATTCAGGCAAAACCTTTTATTTGGATTCAATACCCCTATAATAGTTATTTGTTACCCCACCTGTCTGCTGAATTTAGTTTGAAATATCATTTCAGGAATTTTAATATAAGAGTTAAAGAAAAGGAGATACATAAATTTAAACTATGAAGAGACTATTTATTGTAATCATACTTTTGTTATTCCTTGGCGGATGTAAAAAAGATGCTGTTCGTTTATCAGCCAATGCAGATGAAATATTCTGGCTTAGTAATAAGGGAGCGGATATGCCAATATGGGTTAAAGGTAATACCGCCTCTAAAATAATTTTAT
>JBLMVP010000071.1:0-3754 GCA_050256755.1 Sphingobacteriales bacterium
TATAAAGAAAATTATCCAGCCGCTGATTTATTCAGCGGCTTTTTTATTTGTACAGGTAGCCCATCATTATTTCATCTAAAAACTTTTCTTCGCTTTTAAGATAGGTGTACTTTTTTAACACGCCTTCTTTTTCAAACCCCAGTTTTTCATAAAGAGCAATTGCTTTTTCATTTATCACAGATGTACTCAGTTCCATTCTCAATAAACCCATTTTTTTTCCCAAGGCAATAATTTCCTGCATCATCTTCTTTCCATATCCTTTACCGGCAAAGTTGGGATGAATGGCTAATCCACCTAAGTAAGCAATATGTGAAGTGCGGTGTTGTAGCGGAATTAATTTAAACATACCTATATCCGCACAATCCTCCTGGTAGATGTAAATAATATCTTTTTCCAGCAAATCCTTAAAGATGGGCTGAAAGGATGCGGCATCCATCATTTCGTACAGTAAGTACGAATTTACTTCCGGGTGCATGTAGAGTTGAAAAATAAAATCAAAATCGCTGGCTGTAATTTTTCTTATCATACTTTAAATGTAAATTGTTTAACTAATCCTCTGCATATTTAATTCCTGCTATCCTTCTTATTTCATCCATTGTTTCCATCAGCAGTAAAGTATCTGAATGCGTCATTAGCGGACTTTCTGTTAACCCTTTTTTAAGGCAGTCGTTTACATGTCTTGCTTCATATTGGTAACCATAGCCCTCTTCCTGATTCACCGGAATTACTTTTCTTTCTCCTTTTACATCCTGGTATAATTCAAGCCGGGCAGAAGGTTCATAAAAACGGGTAGTGATTGTTATGCCTCCCTTTGTACCGCATATTTCTGCCTGTGTAGGAAGATTAGTGGTAAAGGAAGAAAATAGTTGAGCCATAGAACCGCTGTTATATTTAAATAAAACAGAAAGTTGTTCATCAATATTCTGAGGAGAAGAAACCATAGCCGCTTCTATACTATCCGGTTTACCCAATACTGATAACGCCATAAAAACATTGTAAATACCAATATCCAGCAAGGTACCTCCACCCAACGCAGGTTCCATCAAACGTGCCGGAGCATTTTCACCTAACCTGAAACCAAAATTTATCAATACAGCTTTTATATCTCCCAAAGTTTTATTCTCTACTAAATCCTGCAGCTTATTATAGTGGGGTAAAAATTTTGTCCAGAGAGCTTCCATCAAAAAAACTTTCTTCTCTCTTGCCTTTGCAATCATTTCTTTGGCTTGTCTGCTATTAATAGCAAATGCTTTTTCACAAAGAACAGCTTTGTTATGTTTAAGACAAAGCAATGTATTTTCGTAATGACACGAATGCGGAGTAGCAATATAAATCACATCCACTTCACTATTCATAGCCAACTCCTCATAACTGCCCAATACGTATTTACATGGAAATTCTCTGGCAAATATTACTGCATTTTCTTTGCTGCGGCTTGCAACGGCTATAAGTTCAGCATCGTTTACCAACCGGAGGTCAGAAGCAAATTTTTTGGCTATACGTCCACAGCCTAAAATACCCCATCTTATTTTTGAATGATTCATCGTGGTAAGTTAAGGAATGAATGTAAATTACATATTCAATTGTTAACGCTATGCTTGTAAATTCACTGGTTGAATTAAAAAAGTTTTTTAATTCCGGAATTACCCGTCCTTATACTTTTAGAAAGGAACAGTTGCTCAAACTTAAAGCGGCTATTTTAAAACACGAAGAAGAATTATACTTCGCATTACACACTGATTTAAAAAAGAGCAAAGAAGAAAGTTGGGTTACCGAACTGGGTATGGTGATTTCAGAATTGAATGTTATCCTAAAACATCTAAAACAATGGATTCAGCCGGAAAAAACGGGCACTAATCTTTTAAATCTGCCTTCGTCGAGTTATATATTGAAAGAACCATTGGGAGTTGTATTGATTATAGGTCCGTGGAATTATCCTTTTCAATTATTGATTAATCCATTGCTGGGTGCTATTGCTGCCGGTAATTGTGTGGTATTAAAGCCAAGCGAGTTTTCTCCTGCCACATCATCGGTAATGAAAAAAATTATTGAAGAAACATTCCCTAAAGACTATATTTTATATGTGGAAGGTGATGGAGCAACAGTTGTACCGGAGATGATGACCAATTTTACATTTGATTATGTTTTTTATACAGGCAGCACGGCAGTAGGAAAATTTATTTACAAAATGGCGGCCGAAAGATTGGTTCCTGTTACACTGGAACTTGGTGGTAAAAGTCCTTGTATTGTGGAAAGTGACGCACATATAAAGCCTGCAGCAAGGAGGATAGCGGTTGCCAAATTCAGTAATTGTGGTCAGATGTGTGTGGCACCAGATTATATTTTGGTTCATGAGAATAAAAAAGATGAACTGGTGGAGGCATTGAAAAAAACTATTGATAATTTTTTTGACAAGAGACCCGAAGAAAGTTACAGCTATGGAAAAATGATAAACGAAAAACAATTTAACAGGGTATCGGGTTATTTAACCCAGGGAAAAATATTATCCGGCGGAAGAACAGAAAGGGAGAAATTATTTATTGAACCCACGCTGATGGACAATATAAACTTGAATAATGACATTATGAAAGATGAAATCTTCGGGCCCGTACTTCCCATTATTACTTTTAGTAAAAAAGAAGAGGCATTAAATATTATTCAACAAAACCCCAATCCGCTCGCTTTTTATGTTTTTACTTCCTCTGTTATAAAAGAAAAAGACTGGATAAATAGCATGACATTCGGTGGCGGGTGTGTAAATAATACAAGCTGGCATCTTACCAATCATCACCTGCCCTTTGGTGGCCGTGGCTTCAGTGGTATAGGTCAATATCACGGCAAATACTCTTTCGACACTTTCAGCCATAAAAAAGCAATAATGAAAACGCCCAGCTGGTTTGACCCGGATATAAAATATCCTCCGTTTAAAGGAAAATTAAAATTATTTAAATGGGTGATACGCTAATAATTAAAAAACAATGAAAAAAATTAAAAAATTACTTTTTGCTATATTGATTTTAGTTATTGCCTTTGTAACCTATGTTATCATTGTTAACCGTAATTTGATAAATATGACACCGAGACAAAAAGTGCTGAAAGCTGTGTACCCGCTATGGATGTGGTTTACAAAAGTTGCCGGTAAAAACAGCAAGGAGCTTTCTAACGAAAAAAATACACCCATTGTTTCCTTTTATTCATTAAAGAGTATACTGAACAATGGAAATGAGTTTGATTTTTCACAATTAAAAGGAAAGAAGGTAATGCTGGTAAATACCGCCAGTGATTGCGGATATACCAATCAGTATGATGATTTGCAAAGACTTTACAAAGAACAAAAAGATAAACTCATAATTCTTGGTTTTCCTGCTAATGATTTTAAAGAACAGGAAAAAGGCAGTGATGAAGAAATAGCTCAATTTTGTAAAGCCAACTTTGGTGTTACTTTTCCACTGATGAAAAAAAGTTCGGTAGTAAAAGGGGCAGAACAAAACGAAATTTTTAAATGGCTGAGCGATTCCTCCTTAAATGGGTGGAACAATAAACAACCCAGCTGGAACTTTTCCAAATATTTGGTAAACGAAGAAGGGGTGCTTGTCAATTATTTTGATCCTTCTGTTTCACCAATAAATCCTGATGTTATTAAAGCAATAAATAAATAATGAATATCCATTGTCTGCAGCATGTTTCATTTGAGAATCCCGGGACCATTGCAGAATGGGCTGCGGTTAATAATCATGAATTAAGCTATACTTAT
>JBLMVP010000072.1:0-3376 GCA_050256755.1 Sphingobacteriales bacterium
TCAATTATCAAAATGCACCAACAACATTAAGCAATAAAGAAAAGGAAGCTGTAAACCTCATAGTTAGTGAAGTAAATGGCTGTGTCTATTGTAAAAGTGCCCACACCGTATTAGGAAAAATGAATGGTTTTACTGATGAACAATTGCTCGACATACGCCGTGCAAAAGTACAAAACCCCAAACTGGATGCACTGGTTAAATTAGCTGCCAGCATCACTAAAAACCGCGGCAATGTGGAAGCAGCGCTGGTAGATGATTTTTTTACACAGGGTTACACCACTGAGAACCTGGTTGATTTAATATTACAGGTGAGTGATAAAACAGCCATGAACTACCTGCATAACCTTACACAAATACCAGTAGATTTTCCTTTGGTACCGTCATTGGAACAGGAATTAACCACCAGCAGTAATTAAAATAAAATATGCAATGTAAAAGCCGGGATGTATTCCCGGCTTTCGTATTTAAGAGAATGAAAATGTTTTACAACAAGTTAAAACTGGCGTAGTATTAAAACTGTTTTAAATAACTAATCTTAAGCAAGGTATTTTGCTCCTGCTGACGACTGGTGGTTTCATAAGTTCTGTAATTGTACACAAAATAAATATAGGATAAAGGTTTATACTCCCAGGAAAACCTAACATTGTAACCATTCCTGCTATCCTGTGTATTTCGCTGGTACA
This sequence comes from Sphingobacteriales bacterium, assembly GCA_050256755.1. Taxonomy (GTDB): domain Bacteria; phylum Bacteroidota; class Bacteroidia; order Chitinophagales; family Chitinophagaceae; genus AWTP1-9. The sequence goes on from JBLMVP010000072.1 coordinate 684, forward strand.
ATCCCACCAATTGTATTCTTGGATTAAGAGCAAACCTGCTTTCTGCAGTATATAAAGAAATTGTTTTTGTAGTTAAATTCTGACCTACATTTTTGAAGTAGTTGTTATTAAAACTAAGTTTAATAAAAATATTAGGTATAGGTGATAAACTTAATGCTGCATTGGTAGCCTGTAAACTGCCGTTATAATAATTGCCAAACTCATGCTGCAGTGAATAAGAAATTTTTTTAGAAGCATCACTTGCTGCTGCAAATAAAAAACGGTTAAATTTATATTTACCTTCCTGTACTAAAATACCAAGAGGTGTAAAACTACCCTGTATTAATTCATAATTGCTGTTAATGCCAAAATAAAAATGTCCTCCTTTTTGAAATTCCAGCCAGAATGGATAAACTGTATAAATTCTTTCCTGAAGGGTACCGGTAGATGACTGATGAAATAATTGAGCAGTAATGCCGGGATTAAAAGAGCGGATAGTTTTTTTAAATGGTATCCATTGCCCCCTTAAATTAAACAGTGCACCCGGCGTAGTGGCAATAACATCATTACGGGAAACAACGCCAAGTTCAGGATTAAAATTTTGCCCAATATATGATTGTGTCCACCATGCAATAATATTATTACTTGTATAAAAATATTGCGCATATGCTGCTAATCCATTTTTCTTAGTATCACTATTGCCGGAATTTAAAACCATAAAGCTTAATGAATGTGCATTACCAAACCTGAAGAAACCATCCACTGCACCCACCAAATTGTTATACGTATTTTTTGAATTAACTACTTCCACATTTTTTACAGTTAATAAACCACCTATACGATTTGCTTTACCAATATTTTCTGAATACCTGCCTACGAACAGATTTTGAGCAGGGCTTTCGTTAAGTTCCTGTTGTCTTATATAAATTCCTCCGTAGCTTCTTTTTACGCTACGGTTTACAAATCTTGCACCGGCTGTTATGGGTATGGGGTTACCTGATTCATCAAGACCAATACGCCTGCTAAAGAAAGGCTGAATATACATACTGCCACCTGCACCGTTTTCACCCTCACCCTGCAGCCCGGCGCCAAACAAAGAACCGTTTTCTAAAAAGAATTGTCTTTTCTCCGGAAAGAATACTGAGAATCTTGACACATTATTTACCTGCAGGTCTGCATCAGCCTGTGCAAAGTCTGTATTAAACGTTAAGTCAAGTACAGAGTTTGGTGTAACAGCCCATTTTATTTCACCACCTGGTTTAACGGTGTTGGTATTTTTATTACCAATGTCAGTACCCTTTGTTTTAAGATTTGAAAAAAGAGTAAATGGATTTATTTGAATATTAGAGTTGGTAGCCGGTGGCTGCAATCCAGTAACCTTCCCCGCATACTCCATACGGTTAAACCCAAACGAACGGGGATAAGGAGACCAAACTGATATTTCATTGGTACTGCGCTTAACCCGTAAAAAATTTATATTAAATGACTGGCTGCTGTCTGCATTATTTTTATACCTCAGTGTTTTCCATGGTATTTGAAATTCTGCAAACCAGCCTGAATCAGTAACAGATGTTCTTACATTCCATAATCCATTCCAGTCTGAATCATATAAAAGATCATCAAACGATAAATAATCTTTTTGTGCGCCATAAGCATTGGCAGCAAAAGTTATGCTGTTTCTTTTATCATTAAACCCATCAATACAAATGGCTACCATATCATGTTGTTTGTAGGCAAAATCTCTTTTCAGGTCAGGGATGCGTATGGCCTTTTTTCCTGCTGTATCATAACAACTAAAACCAATGTATAGGTACTTAGCGTCGAACAATGCTTTTACCTCTGTTTTGTTTAAAGAAGGATTTCCCTGGTTAGGCTCCAGTTGTACAAAGTCTGAAACAGCATCCGTTAATGACCATTCTATTTCATTTAACCTTCCATCAACTTTTACAGCATTGCTTACCCGTACAGCTTTTATATTTCTTTGAATACTATCCTGCCTGAAAGTATTTTGACCAAATGTTTTACCAGTGAAAACGAAGAAAATAATGGCAGAATAAAATAGTTTCATGTTAGTTGTTTAATTAAGATGCAAAACAACAACGAACACAAAACCTGCACAACCCGAAACTTGCGGACTTTATTTTAGAATGATATCATTTTGGTTTACTAACAAGCGGATGCATTCCTGGTTTTTGTTTTATGTCACTGCAGGGGACGGAGCAGACTGCTTATAGAAACACACAATAGCTTTTCTTTATCGGAATGTCTCCCAGAGCAGGTATATGCACAGTGTACCCATCTGAGAAAAAGCATTGATAACCTGTTGGACAATATTCAGTCAGCAAAACTACTTTCCAATAATTTTTTTCCGGTGTTCATTACCCCAATCCCGTAAGGACAAAATAACTGTATCCAGCGACAGTCCGTGTTTTGTAATGGCATATTCTACCGTTGGCGGAAAGCTGTCATAAACAGTTCGTGTGATAAGCTGGTTAACTTCTAACTCTTTTAGTTCTTTTGAAAGCATCTTGTCAGTTATTCCATTAATCTCTTTGGAAATCTCTTTAAACCGTTTGTTGCCAAACTTCAGTGAAACGAGAATGGGCAGTTTCCATCTTCCATTTAAAACATCCAGTGCATCCTTTACTGACAACATGAATTTTTCACATTCACACGCTAAGGGTTTCTTTTTTGTTTTTTCCATTGTTCTTTAC
>JBLMVP010000073.1:0-18601 GCA_050256755.1 Sphingobacteriales bacterium
TTAAATTGCTTTCCACTACCCAGTATCCTTTTTCAGAAACCCATTTGGGTGCCGGGTAAGTATTGGCATTCTCCTCTGCAGATTGTGCCCATGAAGCAATAGCGAACAGTAAAGCGGTAATGGTGATTAAAAGATTCTTTTTCATAATTAAGTTTTTAATTGTTTAATGGTTCTTGTTGCTGACGATGTAAAACTACTTTGTACAATGGCCTTCTTTTTTGAAAGTAGCCGGGGGTGACAGTGCGACTAACAAACAGTATTATAACAGCGATTAAACAAAACAACCCGGTATTAATGCTGTTGAGCGACAAAAAAAGCAGTTTTGTCTATTTAACATCGCCAGGTGAATATTTACAGCGGAACTTGAGTAATTTTAAAGCTATGGAGAAGGCAGCTTTTATATTTTCTGATGAAAGGAAGTACAGAATTGGCCGGCACCTTGCCTTTTGGGTTTTTTGGTGGTTATTCATGGCTTTTTTATATGCCTTTATTCCTTTTTTATTCCGGTTTGATGTTTTTACACGGTTTTGTATCTCTGCTATAGATTCACTCTTTTTCCTGACGCTGCATATCTTTTTGTCTTATGTGATCATGTATTTTATTATACCAAATTTCCTGTTAAAACAACGCTATTGGTATGCTGCTTTTTTTACCCTCCTCTCCTTCATCATTACAGGTTTTTTTTCCACAGTTATCAATCGTTATATTATTCTTCCCGTGCACCGGCTTTTACATTTTGCCTATGTAGATGAAAAGACTTCGCTGTATCAAATAAATTTTTTATCCCTTCTGGCAGGATTAAGGGGTGGTATTACCGTGGCAGGAATTGCCGCTGCTATTAAACTATCCAAGTATTGGTACATCAAAGAACAACGTAACCTGCAATTACAGAAAGAAAATATTGAATCACAATTAACCATTCTTAAAGCGCAGGTCCATCCTCATTTTTTATTCAACACACTCAATAATATTTATTCCTTAACCTTAACAAAATCCCAAACGGCTCCGGTGGTAGTTTCGCATTTATCTGATCTGCTCCGGTATATGCTTTATGAATGTAACGACCGGGAAGTGTCGCTTGATAACGAGATTGAAGCACTCCGAAAATATGTGGAACTGGAAAAGTTACGTTATGGTAACCGGATCGAAGTATCCTTTGTATGCAGCGGTCATACAAAAGATTTACGTATTGCTCCTCTCCTGTTATTACCTTTTATTGAAAACAGTTTTAAGCATGGGGTCAGCCGGCAGTTAGATCAATGCTGGGTAAACCTTCATATCCATGCTGATGATGCAGTGCTCACCTTTAATCTCAGTAACAGTTATACAAATGATGTAAAAAAAACAACTACAGGTGGTCTTGGTTTGCAGAACATAAAAAAGAGACTGGAATTACTTTATCCCGGCCGATATGATTTAAACATTAATGAGGCCAATGAAATTTTTAATATAAAATTGGTTTTACAACTCCATCATGCAGAAGAACAACTATTAGCTAAAAACAATGAACTTATTCATTTTAAACCTGTGCCTGCCATATGAACCTGAAATGCCTGATAGTAGATGATGAGCCGCTGGCGGTAAAAGTGCTGGAAACACATATTGAAAACATCCCCTCACTTACCATTAGCGGCAGTTGTTATAATGCGTTTGCTGCCATTGAAGTACTGCAAAAAGAACAGATCGATCTTATGTTCCTGGATATTCACATGCCTAAACTAATGGGTCATGAATTCTTAAGGACGCTGCGTAATCCTCCCAGGGTGATTTTTACTACTGCGCATAAAGAATATGCTATTGAAGCATTTGAACTGGAAGCGGTAGATTATATATTAAAACCCGTTACGCTGGAACGTTTAATCAAAGCAATCAATAAAATCACTCATCCACAAAATGTGATTGAACCAAAACCAGAGAATACCATTGTAGATAATGAAGGTTTTATTTATTTCCGTGCTGACCGTAAAATGATCAAAGTAAGTTACAGTGATATTGTTTATATAGAAAGTATGAAGGATTATATTAAGATCGTACGTCAAAATGATAAACCATTGCTGGTGAAACAATCCATCAGTTCACTGGAAGAATTGTTACCCGCTAATTTGTTTTTACGCATTCATCGTTCCTATATAGTCTCCCTTTCTAAAATTTCCGCCTTTACCAATCATGATGTGGAAATTGCCGGGCAGGAAATTCCTATTGGAAGATTATATACTGCACAAGTAGAAAAGATCACTCAAACTATCAAATAGGAATTTATTAACCATCAAAGCATGGTTATTTGCATTAAAACATATCCTTTCTGCAGAACGACCCTGCTGTATATATTTCTACAAAAAGTTACGCACATTTCTTCTGAAAGGAACAACATTTGTGATATACATGATAACAAAATCTGTGCGTCATGAAAAATGTTATCCATTTTAAAGAAACTACCGGCTGCTATTTCATCACATTTAATATTACTGATTGGGTAGATGTATTTATTAAACCTGTGTACAAGCAAATTGTTGTTCATACGCTCAATCATTTTATTGAGCATAAAGATTTAGAAATTTACGGCTGGTGTCTTATGAGTAATCATCTTCATCTTATAATGAAAGCCGGTAAAAATTTTTCCATCAGTGAGGTGGAAAAAGAATTCAAATCATTCACTACCAAAAAAATACTGGAATTTATATATACAGAACAGGAAACAAGAAGGCGCTGGATGATGGAACGTTTTGAAAAATGCAATCATCCATTAGGTCTTTTAAAGAAATTTCAGTTATGGCAAAACAGCAGTAACCCAATTTATATTGATCTGAGAAAACCCAAAGCACTTGCTGAGCATATTGAATATGTTCATAAAAACCCGGTAAGAGACAGGATAGTTACTGCAGCAGAAGATTACCTGTACAGTTCGGCACGTGATTATGCCGGCATGACCGGTTTGATTAATGTTACTATACTATCTTCTGTAGAGCAATATTTATCCGTTTCAGAAAATGTGCATAATAATTTCTTTGGAAAATATATCCGCAATTAGGAAATCAAAACTGTCCTATAAACAGTAGTAAATTCTGTAAAAATGCAGACTGGTTTATTATTTAACCGGTTGGAGTTTGCTGGGGATAATTTTCTACCTTGCGGCTTCTAATACCTGCGTTGAGAAAATTATTTATCATAGTGCTCATTGGGTGTCTGTTCATGTATATGGGTGGCTATTGGCTGGCAGGCCGGTACCAGCAACATGCTTTGAAAAAAGAAATGCAGATGAGGATTCGGCTTACTGTTTCACCTGGCGAAACAGAGCAATTTATATTCAACCTCGAAGAGGGACAACCCTCAGAACCTACTTTTTCATGGGCAGATAAAAATGAATTTCATTATCTCGGTGAAATGTATGATGTAATTGAAAAGAAAACCGTTGATGGCAAATTATATATTACCTGTATAATAGATAATAAAGAACAAAGCCTGCTTAACCAGCTAATTGAAATCACAAAAAAACAAAACGGCAAACCGGAAAAAACGAACCCAACTGTTCAATTAATTCTTTCCATGGTATTTGTAAATCCCGGTTCTTTTACAATGCCTTCATTAACCAGTAAGAATATTATACCCGCTGATAAACATAAAACCTCATTAAGGCAAATCAGCATTGAAGTAATTACTCCTCCTCCGCAAGCTTAATTTTTCTTTCTTTTTTGCAGCACTCATTACCCTCACAGGTAATGGGCCGTAGTTATTATTATTTTTCTACCTAACAACTCTATTATGAAATTCAGACTTATAATAATTGTATTATTATTTATATCAGCTTCTTCATTTTCTCAAAAAACTCTCAAAGGAAATGTGGTGGATGCCACAACCAATATGCCGCTTGCAGGAGCCACTATCAGCTTTGCGGGTAAAGGTGGCACCACTACTGATAAAGAAGGTAATTTTTCAGTTGACTGCGATAAAGTGAAATCTTTTACCGTTTCTTATATCAGCTACGAGTCATATAAAGTGACGATTAAAAATTGTGATGAGGAATTAACCATTAAGCTTCAACATTCTGTCAGTTACCTTGAGGAAGTGGAGATTACTGCAACTTCCAATTTAGATAAATCTGTTTTATACCAGCCTGCATCTATCACTAAACTTACTCCAACAGAATTAAAAAGAGGAACGGGTTTGTTTTTAGATGATGCCATTCAAACCAATGTAACCGGTGTAATTATGAACAGAAGATCATTTGCCGGCGGACAACAATTCAATATCCGTGGTTATGGCAACGGCACAAGAGGTACAAGAGGCATCAGCAGCAATTTTGACGGGCAGGGATACAAAGTTTATCTCAACGGTATTCCGGTTACTGATGCGGAAGGTATCACCACTATGGATGATATTGATTTTGGTTCCATCGGTAATGTAGAAGTAACCAAAGGTCCTGCAGGCACTTTATATGGTTTGGCTATTGCAGGTGCAGTTAACCTCAGCACTATTAAGCCGGAAAAAAATAAAACATCTGTTGGCCAGGAAGTATTGCTTGGTAATTATGGTTTACAACGTTACAATACACAACTTCAAACTGCCGGTGAACATTCTTCCTGGTTGCTCAATTACGGTCACCAGGAATCCGATGGAGTTTCTATTCATAATCAATCCCGCAAAAATTTTGTGAATGTAACTGGTGAATTTAATCCTACTGATAAACAAAATATCACTACTTATTTTGGTTACAGCAACAGTTATGACGAACGTTTTGGTGAGCTCACCATTGCGCAATATGAAAGTGGTGACTATAGTGGAAATCCTGATTATATCAAAAGAAACGGGCATAGTAATGTAATTACATTCCGTGCTGGTGTAAATCATACTTATAATTTTAATAAGATCATTTCCAATACAACCACTGTATTTGGAACCGGCTTTACCAGCAATGCCAGCAGCGCCGCAGGATGGACAGATAAAAGCACCATTAATTATGGTTTACGTTCTGTATTTACTACAAAGTTCTCTCTTGCTAAAGACATAAATTTAAGCGGACTAACTGGTGTAGAAACTCAACGCCAGGATGCACAGGTGGTTGGATATAATATGAAAACCGATCCCAATGATCCTAATCCAAATACTTATGTTTATGGTATAAGTCCTTATTGGATTATCAATGCCAATACTTCCAATGTGGCATATGTGAGCAAAACCACCTCTTTATTTACTGAATGGACATTGTCTTTACCAAAAGATTTTTCTGTTACAGCGGGATTGGGTATAAGCAGCATGAATCTTTCTTTAAATGATCGCTTTAACCCTGCAATTTCAACAAGACCTAACCAGTATGATAAATCTTATAATGGTTTAGTTTCTCCGCATGTTGCCATCAACAAAGTGTTTAATAAAGATTTCTCTGTATATGCTTCTTACAGTAAAGCCTATAAAGCGCCAACCAGCTCTTACTTTTTTATAACTACACCAGCAGTAACGACTCCTGCAACCCCTGCAACAGGAAGAGTAAATGATAATTTAAAATCGGAAGCAGGAAATCAGTTTGAAATTGGAACAAAAGGTCAGTTATTCCATGATAAATTAGTGTATGAACTGGCCTATTTCCATGCAGAATTCTCTAATAAGATGACATCTATACCTGTAGTATCACCAGCTAATCCCAACAGCACCTTATATTCTTATGTTGTTAATGGAGGAACACAAATTCACAATGGTGTAGAAGCCTTGTTGAAATATACTGTGTATGAATCTTCCAATAAATTTTTCCAATCAGTTCGGCCGTTTGTTAACCTAACCTATTCCGATTTTAAATACGGAGATAATTTTATTTTCAGAAGGGGATTTGCTAAAGGAGATACTTTGGACTATAGCAACAAAATGGTTGCGGGTGTTCCCAAATGGGCGGCTAACATAGGTGTAGATGTAAATATGAACTATGGTTTATATTTCAACCTCACCTATAACTACAGGGATAAACTGGCGATTACTTCATTAAATGATTCTTATGCTACCAGCTATGCTTTGCTGAATGGTAAAATTGGTGTCCGTCATGACCTGGGAAAACATTTTACGGTTGATGCTTATTTTGGCGCTACCAATATTACCAGTACAAAATATTATTATATGGTATTTGTCAACCAGATCCCGGATGCTTATCTGCCTGCAGCAAGAAATGCATTGGTTTTTGGTGGTGTTAATTTGAAATATACTTTTTAATAAAGTAAAAATCATCGTAGAGACGGGGAGGCGCAGCGATACCTGATTTGAACGCTGCGCCTTTGCCCTCGGCGATTAAAAAATTTTACTTCTTAAATAACGGTTTATGAAAAAGTTTTTCTTCTTTGGTACATTAATTATGCTGGTAACTTCCTGCGGAAGATTTAAGAATAAGGAGATTGATGGTAAAAAAGATCTCCGCATTGTTTCTTTATCCAAACATTTAACCGAAATGGCTTTTGCATTAGGCAAAGGACATGATATTGTAGCCTGCGATCTGAGCAGTACTTACCCCGACAGTGCAAAGCTGTTAAAAACTGTTGGTTATCACCGTGCTTTAAATCCCGAAGGTATTATTGCCATGAACCCTGATTTGGTAATTCACAGCAACGACATAGGCCCGGAGAATGTGTTGCCGCAAATCACCAATGCAGGATTAAACATCAAAGCATTTGGCGGAGCCAATACTATTGATAGTGCTAAATTATTGCTGACTGAATTAGGAAAGTTTTTTGGCGAAGAACAGGAAGCAGATTCTGTCAATAAAAAAATTGATGCAGATACTAAAAAGGCAGCTGATTTATTAAAAGATAAAAAAATTACAGATACACCAAGTGTAATGATCATTCATTTCGGTCGTGCCAACAATGTATACTTTGTAATGAGTGGGAGGAATGGTGTAGGAGATAAAATGATAAAATTAGCTGGTGGCAAAACTGCTAAATACGATGCAAAAGGAGCAAGGCAAATAAGTGCAGAAGCAATAGCGGAAGCAAATCCTGATATTATTATTGCTACTGATTTTGGTTACGACCAGATGGGAAGCATGGATAAATTCATCAGCGGTGTTCCCGGTGTTTCATTAACCAATGCAGGAAAGAATAAACGCATTGTACGTTTTGAAGAGCACGATTTAGTTTACTTCGGTCCACGCAGCGGGGAGAATATTATTAAATTGATGAACTTAATTCACCCAGTCAATAGTGTTGAGACAAAATAAATATTTTTTCCCGGTCTTAATCATTTTACTCATTGCAGTTTTGCTTTGTGCTATTGCATTTGGTGCTGTATCTGTTTTGCCATCAGAAATGTTTTCTTCCCTTCAACATTTTTTCAGCGGACAGGGGCCAGCCGATATTCATGAAGGGGTTTTTTTACAATTGCGTTTACCAAGAGTTTTACTCTGTGCGGTCACCGGTGCTATCTTAGCGGTGAGTGGCGTATTGATGCAGGGATTATTTCGCAATCCAATTGTTGAACCAGGCCTGGTTGGTACCAGTGCGGGAGCTGCTTTTGGTGCTTCCATTGTTTTTGTGTTGGGAGTAAACCTAAGTCCAGCAATGAAATCTTATACAGGATCTCTACTCGTTCCCATTTTTGCATTTGCCGGAGGATTATTGGCCACTTATATTGTTTATTCACTGGCCAAAAATTTAAGTCGTGTTTCCATCATTACCCTATTATTGATTGGTATTGCCATTAATGCCGTAGGATTAAGCGGAACAGGATTCATGAGTTACATCGCCAGAGATCCACAGGCAAGAAGTATTACTTTCTGGAATCTCGGAACGTTCTCTGGAGCATCCTGGGTACAAGTGTTGATTGTTGGAACAGTAGCAATCATTATTTTCATTTTATCATTCCGCTATGCCAAACAATTAAATGCATTATTACTCGGCGAAGAAGAAGCGAATTATATCGGTGTAGATACCCGCAAGCTTAAGAAACGCATTATGATTTTAAATACCGTAATGGTTTCAGTAGCTACAGCTTTTGTTGGAGTAATTACTTTCATGGGTTTAATTGTACCGCATGTGTTGCGCTTATTGATCGGAAGCGATAATAAAAAACTATTGCCGGCTTCAATGATTGCCGGTGCTATTTTAATGATACTCGCTGATATGGGGGCAAGATTATTATTAGCCCCTGCTGAAATTCCTATTGGAATTATTACTTCATTGGTAGGTGCTCCTGTATTTATCGTTCTTTTAAAAAGAGCCAACATTCTGCAACATAAAGAAGGTATGCATGCTTAAAACAGAAAACATATATTACCGGGTTGGCAATAAAAAAATATTACAGGGAATAACCACCTCATTTGAGTCAGAACTGTTTCATGTAATTGTGGGCCCGAATGGTTGTGGTAAATCCACCTTCTTAAAAGTTTTCAGCGGTGAATTAAAACCACAGGAAGGAACAGTTTCGTATGATGGAGAAAATGTTTTTCATATCAGTAAATCATCGCTGGCGAAGCGAAGAGCAGTAATGAGTCAGCACCAGGAATTACAATTCCCCTTAATTGTTGCTGAAGTCGTAATTATGGGTCGTTACCCGCATTTCGATTTCCGTCCCGATAAAATTGATGAAGATATTTGTGCCGAAGCAATGAAGATTGCTGATATAAGTCATTTGGCTGATAGAGACTACCTCACTTTGTCGGGCGGAGAAAAACAACGGGTGCATTTTGCAAGAGTGTTAGCACAAATATGGAATAATGGCTCTTCTAATAAATTTCTATTTTTAGATGAAGCCGTCTCTCATCTTGACTTAAAACATCAGCATCAATTGTTACAAACCACAAAAGAACTGTGTAATAAAAACGTTACCATAATTGCCGTATTGCACGACCTGAATCTTGCCTATACTTATGGTAATCATATCCTGTTTATGAAAGAAGGTAAAGTTTATCATGAAACTGATGATATGCTGCAGATTAACCCTTCTGTAATCCGTGATGTATTCGAAGTAAATGTAAATATTTTTACCCCTGTCAATAGTAACCGGCCGGTTATTGTGTTTTAATTAGTCCTGTTTTGTCTAAGGTTATTATTTTGTAAATTGTTGTTTAAAATCTTTCTATGTTCATTGGTCATTATGGTTTAGCCCTGGCTTCAAAGAAAACAAGTACTGCTATTAAATTAGGTACCGCTATATTGGCTGTACAGTTTCTTGATTTGTTATGGCCAATATTTACTCTTACTGGCTGGGAAAAATTTTCTATTGAACCGGGCAATACCAAACTCACACCATTGAATTTTGAAAGTTACCCGTACACACACAGTTTATTAGGGAGTATTGTCCTGGCCTCATTGTTTACTGTTGTGTACTATGTTATAAAAAAGGATTTTAAAACATCTGTTATTTATGGACTTCTTGTAGTAAGTCACTGGGTATTGGATTTTATTACTCACAGACCTGATTTAGCATTAACTTATACATCAGGTGAAAAAGTTGGTCTTGGTTTATGGAATTATCCCGCTGCGGCTATTACAATTGAAACTTTAATTTTTGTTGGCGGAGTCTGGTTATATTTTAAGAGCACAAAAGCAATTAATAAAAAAGGAAATATATTAATATGGGTTTTATTATCACTGCTGGCATTTTTTCACATACTTAATTTGGTTGGTCCGCCGCCACCTTCAATCGAAGCTGTTTCATATTCTGCTTTATTATTGTGGTTATTTGTCTTTCTTGGTTACTGGATTGATAAGAACAGGGTAGCCGCTTAATTATTTCCTGTTAATTCTTTATACAGTTCAAAGGCACTTCTTTCCACCCAGCATGTTGCCAATTTACCATCCCGTATTTCCCAAATGGCAATACCGGTGAAAGAAATAAACCGATCGTCCGGCGGCAATCCAAAGATGCCATTATTTCTTCCTGAACAAATCCAGCGGGAAACAGCCCTGTCACCTGCTTCATTGGCAAACGCTTCCTGGTTAATTGTTCTTGCATCTGACAACAGTACCTGGAACTGTTTTACCCAGTTTTTAAAATTCTCCCTTCCTTTTACCTCTTTACCGCCGGTTATTATAATATAATCTTCCCTCATTATTTCATCAATGGCATCTAATTCATGATTGGGTCCCCAAACTCTCTCCAGAAATTCAACAATTAACTCTGCCGCTTTTTTTTGACTACTCTTGTTTTGCTGCATGATTATTTTTTTATTTTTTTTAGTTAATTTCTGATGCCGTTAAATCAGAAACAGTTTCCCTAATCACAGCCTCCCCACCTACCAATATCTTTTTATTTCCGCCACCAACTTCAATCATTACATGCAGGTATCCTTTTTCCTTCATAAAGTATGAATGGCCCTGCTCAATAAACAATTCTTTTGTTTTCTCGCCGGATTGATAATGTATCCAGCCACCCAGTAATCCTGCTGCCATTCCTGTTGCATTTTCTTCTTTAATACCATAGAATGGAGCAAACATTCTGCTCAGGATAATTCCATCTACTTTTGTATAAGGATAGATACCAATCAAATCATGCTTTTCAGAATAATTGTAAACCAGCTTTTCATCCGGCTTTAAATGATATAAAATATTTTCATCTTTCAATTCAATCAGTAAATAACCAACCCCGTTCCTTGTGATGATAACAGATTCAATATTTTCTTTTGTTGTATTTAATAAAGCGGCTATTTCATCCAAATCTACTTTATGAAATGTTGGATATTGTTGCTGCATATATACTTTTCCATTAGTTATTTCAACCGGTATTGGATTTTCATTAGTATGTAGTATATAATGTCCGTCTGTCACCAGTTGCTGCTGATACAGTATGTTAACAGATGCAATGGTAGCATGGCCACAATAGGAAATCGGTTTCTCCGGAGTAAAAAATTCAATGAACAACCGGTTATCATCGTTATTTATAAAAGCTGTCTCTGAAAAACCAATTTGTTTTGCTGCTTCCTGTTTTTCTTCCCCTGATAAGTTTTGATTGACAACTACAGCTGCGGGGTTGCCGCCGATATTATTCCTGCTGAATGCATTGACGATATGATACTTCATAATTATAAAATTGAAATTATTATTTAAATGGTTGTCCACTCTCCATCGGCAGGAATACCTACCCGGCTCTGAAGATTATTTTTTGTTATTGCTTCTTTGAAATCCGATCTGCGCTGGAGACAATGATTAATCGTTTCTAAATGCACAACGGTAATTTTTATTTTAGTGAATTGAGATAGTTTAACTACATCATCCGTCGTCATGGTGATGGGGCCACCTTTCAGGAATTGTGCACCACCGCCATTTACAATAATATGTGTTGATTGATGTGTAGTAACTGCTTCCTGTACATCCGAACACCAGATAGTATCACCAGCTATATAAAGGCGATCACTTTTATATACAAGCACGTACCCTGAGACAGTGCCCATCAGCTTGCCAATTTCTCCGGTACCATGCTGTCCATTGGTACGATAAATTTGCACACCCTTCCATGTCCAGCTTTTATCAATAACCTGCACACTGGTAAATCCCTCTTCTTTTATTTTAATTTCATCAGCAGGCTGGCATATAATCAATTTGTCTTTGCTTATTTGTTGTTGTGCTGCCACATCCCAGTGGTCACGGTGTGTATGAGTAATCAATATGGCATCTGTTTCATTTAATAGTTTGTTGAGTTCTTCTTCCCCAATGGGTAAATCCACTAAAGGAATCCTGTTTGAATTTCCTGCATTTTGTACGGGATCCATTGCTTCTTTTTGGCTCAGCATTGGATCAACCAGGATCTTTTTTCCTCCTATTTCAATCAGTAAAGTAGCATGGCGTAACAAACGGAATTTAATAGAGGAATTTTTAGTACTAAGCATTTTGACTGCCGGCATTGATGATGTTATTAATGCAGCAGATGCTAAACCTGAATTTTGCATAAACTGTCTGCGGGTTATCTTGTCCATATCTCTTTACATTTGCAGCAACAAAGCTATCATTGTATTTTGGGATAGGTTTGTCAGCAGCCGACAACTATTTATTCAATTTCGCCAAATGAAGCATAAACCTATTAATTGTGAAGCCAGTGTTAAGATTTATAACAAAATAGATTGTGCTTATCATGCCCGGCTGGGTTGGAGTAAAACTGAATGGCACACACATAAAAAAGGGCAACTGATTTATGCAGAGCATGGTATCATGCGTTTATATACCGAAGAAAAAGCTTATTACATTCCTTCCTGGCATGCAGCATGGATACCCCAGGGTGTGATGCACAGGGTTGTAACAGAATCAGTAAATATTATCTTCCGCACCTTGTATCTTGATTATAATAAACTAAACGATACTTTTTATAAAAAAGTAAGTGTATTCTATGCAAATCCTTTAATGCGGGAAATGATATTGTATACTGAAAGGTTTAATCTTGATGATGCCGCCACTTCACATGAAACAAGTTTCCTGGAAGCAATTAAACAGTTATTATCCAAACAAGCAGGTCAATCTATTGCCTTGCAACTGCCTACAACAGAACATCCGCAACTGCTGGAAATTACAAACTTTTTACAGGAACATATAGATTATAAATTAAAGGCTGGTAATATTGCGGCTGAGTTTGGAATGAGTGAAAGAACCATGTCGAGGTTATTTCAAAAAGAATTCAGTATGCCTTTGATTCAGTACCTTAAACTATTGCGTATTATACATGCCGTAGAAATGCTGGTATTACCCGGCAAGAATGTAAGTGAAGTAGCTTATGCCGTGGGTTATGAAAGTTTGACAACCTTCAGTAATAATTTTAATGAAGTAATGGGCGTAAGACCTAACCTGTTTTTACAGAAGTAGTAGTTAATCTTATTTTATTATCCTAAAAAATTAGTTTCATTCATTAATTCCACACCGGGTTTGCCTGCGTAGTAACAACTATTACCTGCGGAGCACCCTTTGTAACTGCAATGATTAATTCAAATACCTGTTTCATAAATCTTAATTTAAATGTTACGGTATAAATTTACATTCACTGCTAAACCTGGACAATTGAAATCCGCTGAACCGGGAATTTGCTTTAGTGAATGGTACTTAATAGACGGATGAACTGTTTAAAAGAATAATCTGCCTCTGCTAAAAAAAGCTTAAAGTCAAACTGTATATTACTATCCGGCAGTAACATAAATATTTAATAAACTACCTGATTAATCTCTGTTCTTTTCGGGTCTTTATTAAATCTTTTGCAGGTAGCCTTTTATAATAGTCACATATTGATGTGATTTTATTCGCCCCGGTTGTGTATCTTAATGCATCGTGTTAGATTTGTACTCACCACACCATGAACCATCGCCACATTTTCATGCTAATATCCCTGTTATCATTGACTTTGTCATCAATGGCCCAAGCAGGTTTTGCGTTTACCCGTTTTAGCATTGACGATGGAAGTGGTCTTCGTTCAAACAGCATACATACCATTTACCAGGATAAAAAAGGTTACCTGTGGGTGGGAACAATGAATGGATTACAACGATTTGACGGAAATAAATTTGTACGGTTTGGTATTAGCGACAATTTAAATAAGCCAATATTAGATATAACTGATGCTGGTGACGGGGGATTATGGCTGAACATAAATAGTTTGGATGAGCTCGGTCTTTTCTACCCTGCTACTTTTATGTTTAAAAAAATTGCTGTTATCTCTAACAAAGAATTTCCACCAAGATCGGGTATTAAACTATGGAAAGGGCTTAAGAATGAAACTTACCTGATTGCTTACCACTATGGAATTCTTAAACTCAATGAAAACGACAGTATCTTCACAGAAAAAAATCTGCCCTTTGAGTTGCCGCATAATTGGGGGCCTACCAGTGTGTTTGTGGATAGTGTTGAAAAAAGATATTGGTTCTCCTGCGACAGTGGTTTAGCTGTATATGACTTAACGTCCCGTAAACTATGGACAAAGTATTATAATCCACAAAAAATTCCTTTACTTGATAATCCTGTTTTAAATAAAGCCAATACCCAGTTTTATATTGATAGAAAAAGAAGGTACTGGATTTTTAACTGGCCGGGAGGTGCACAATTAAAATACTGCATAGCCCATGATGGTAAAACTTTTTTAAAAGATACTGCAGGATTAAACAATGCATATAACGGATACTACGAATTATTGAATTTCTATGAAACAAAAAACAGTTTATGGATATACGGCCCCAATGTAATAATGTATGAAGACACTCTTCAGCATCGTTTTAAGAATGAACGAACAGATTATTTAGACAATTTTGGTATTCGTTTCCTGTATGCCAATTATATGTATCAGGACAGAGACGGAAGCACCTGGATAGGTACTGATAATGGATTATATTTCTTTAACCAGGAAACAAATTCTGTAGTTAACCTTTTCTTTTCATTTTCTAAAGGCCAACACAATTTTACTGATATCATGGAACTGCCCGGGGGACAATACTGGATATCCGGCTGGGGGAGCGGCATAAAAACTATCAATAAAAATTTTGAGTCCTTTGAAAACAATATCTATAAAAACATAAATAAGATTGCTCCTGACTTGCGGAGCTTCTATTACCAGGCATGGGCATTATACCAGCATTCAAAAACAGGAAAGGTGTGGATAGGTTGCCAGTCCGGTTGTTTGATGGTATATGATACCCTAACAAAAACGACTTCTTTTTACCGGGACTCTATTTTTAATAACAGTACTATCCGTTATATAACAGGGGACAAAGAAAATAATTTGTGGTTTGGGACACAGGGTGGCCGCTTAATAAAATACACCAATGGAATATATACAGTTGTTCAAAATTTTGGTACTATTATTTATAAAGTGTTTTATGATAAACAGGGGGATATATGGGTCTGCACACATGGTAATGGCCTCTACTGGATAAATGGTAAAACAGGTGAAATTGTTTATCATTTTATTAATTTAAAAAATAACAAGGGGCTTACTACAAGTTCTGCGCTGGATATTGAACAGCTTAATGATAGCTTGTATTACGCCAGCTCCGAAGTATTAGAAATAATAAATAAAAACAGCAAACAAATACGGCATGTTACTATGGAAGACGGGCTGCCTTCCAATGGAGTAACCAGGCTGCGGCTTGATTATTCCGGCAACCTATGGATCATGACCCAAAACGGCTTGTGCCGGTATAATTATCAAAAAAATAAATTTTCAGTATTTGGTAAAAAGGATGGCATTATTAATTCTGAGCTGACTAATATGGCTGACTATATTTGTAAAGACGGGCATGTAATGTTTGTGGGCGAAAACAATATGCTTATTTTTCGTCCTTCCTCTTTTGAAACAAAAGGTCCACCACCAGATCCTGTTATTACTGATTTTCGTTTATTAAACAGGTTTCTTCCTGTTGATTCATTAAATGTGCTGGAGGAAATTAAACTGGACCATACACAAAACTCTTTCACCCTGTATTTTTCCTCATTAAGCTATTTGCTCCGCGACCGCTTGTATTTTAATTATATGCTGGAAGGAGTAGATAGAGACTGGATGCAGTCAGACAATAACCAGGTAACTTATTCATTACTGCCCCCGGGACATTATACATTCAAAGTAAAGTGCGAAAACAATGAAGGAATACCAAGTAAAGACATTGCTTCCCTGCATATTTATATTGCACCTCCTTTCTGGCGCACCGGGTGGTTTATAAGTACCGTTTTATTTTTTATTGCACTCTTTATTTATACGCTGCATAATTTAAGAGTTACCCGTTTACTGGCTGTTGAAAAATTGCGTAACCGTGTAGCAAGGGATTTGCATGATGATATGGGCAGCACCCTTAGTACTATCAATATTTTAAGTTCAATGGCCAAAGCAAAAATTGCTACTGATACTGTTAAAACAAGTGAATACATTAATAAGATTAGCGATAACAGTCAGCGAATGATGGAAGCAATGGATGATATTGTATGGACTATTAAACCAGCCAACGACACCATGCAAAAAATTGTTGCCCGTATGAGAGAGTTTGCAACCAATGTACTGGAGGCTAAAGAAATAGATATTGAATTTACGGTAGATGAAACGGTGCAGGATATTACATTAGATATGGAACAACGGCGGGATTTGTTTTTACTGTTTAAAGAAGCGGTGAATAATGTGGCCAAATATTCCCAATGCAAAAATGCAATTATCCGGATACTGGTAAAAGATAAAAAGCTTTTATTAATTGTGGCTGATGATGGAATTGGCTTTGATTTAAAGAAAGCAGATTCAGGAAACGGTTTGGGTAATATGCAGAAAAGAGCAGATGCTTTACATGGCAGGGTGGAAATTATTTCTGCTCCCGGCAATGGCACCGAAGTAAAATTAACCGTTCCATTACATAATTGATAATTAAAAGAAATGATAAATTAAATACATGAACCGGTACATCAGTCAGAAATTACGTTTCTTTACTTTTCTTGCAGTTGTACTGCTGGGCTATGTACATGGTTATAATTTAAGAGAAACCTATTTGCTTCCTTTTTCAATAGTTAAAGAACCTATACGTTTTACCACTTTTTTTGAATACCTGTTTGCTAATGGTTTACTTCGTTTTCGTATACCATTATTGTTTATTATATCCGGTTATATCTATGCTATACAGGATAACAGGCCCTATGGTGACCGAACTAAAAAAAGAGTGAGGACTTTATTGGTACCTTATTTAATATGGAGTGCTGTTGGTTTACTTATCACTTTTATCTGGCAACAATTTCCTTTAACAGCATATGCTCTTCAAAATGCAAATCTTGACCAGATGGGGGATAACCGCCCTTACACTGAAATAGGCTGGCCCGGCATATTGGAAAGATGGATAGTGGCACCCATCGCCTTTCACCTCTGGTTTATTTTATACCTGTTTTTGTATAACGTGGCTTATCCCTTCTTTCGCTGGGTAATTATAAAATACCCGGTCTTCTGGTTAACACTTACCGGCATACTCTGGTTTATTAATTTCCAACTTTTCTTTATTCATGGCCTGGGGTTATTCTTTTTTTCGGCAGGTGTTTGGATTAGCAAAAAGAATATTGTCATTGACCGAAAGCCTAAATGGTTCAGTCATTACTTGGCCTGGTTGATCTTTTTTGGGTTCAGCATTATCAAAACCTTTATGGCTTTTGAACTGGAGTTGAATCCCCTTTCAATCTTTGTTATGTCTTTTCTTTATGCCGGTTCAACGATTGCAGGCATTATTGCCTTTTGGTTCGGCATTGATTCATTTATAAGATGGTGTATGCAGCAAAAATGGTTTGTATGGGCTACCTCCTTCTCATTTATCATATACGCATTACATAACCCGCTGGTCATTTATGTTACCAACCTGTTCTTAATATTAATGGGAGATTTTCCTTTGGCCAGGCTATCCTTATATATAGTAGTACCCTTCCTTATAGTACTGTTTTGTATTGGTACCGGGGCATTACTACGCAAAATAGTCCCTTCAGTTTACCGCCTTGCTACCGGTGGCAGAGGCTTGGGTTAATTTAACATGATTATGTGGTTGTTTGCCTTTTTTTTAAGGACTACTTTTGTTCAATTAATTGAGAAAACTACATGATTAAAGTACTGTTATACGAAGATAATCCGCAACTGCGTGAAGGCTTAACAATGCTCATTAACGGAAGCGACGGTTTTGAAGTAGTGGCCGCATACAAAAATTGTGATGAAGTGGAAGACCAGGTACAGGTATGGAATCCCGATGTGATACTTATGGATATAGATATGCCTGGCACCAATGGCATTGAAGGATTGAAAAGATTAAGAACTGTAAATCAAACGGCAAAGGTTTTAATGCTCACTGTATTTGATGATAATACTAATGTATTTGAAGCAATAAGGAACGGAGCCAATGGCTATTTACTAAAGAAAACCCCACCCGCCAAGCTGTTGGATTATATACAGGAAGCTAATAGCGGCGGTGCCCCAATGACTGCTTCCATTGCTACACAGGTATTAAACATGTTTGCTTTTATGAACCGAAATGGGGAACAAAAAGGGGAAGAATATGATTTAAGCGAAAGGGAAAAACAAGTGTTGCAATTACTCGTTAACGGGTACAGTTATAAAATGATAGCTGCAGAAATGTTTATCGCCATTGACACAGTACGCAGCCATATCAAAAAGATTTACGAAAAACTCCACGTTAACAGCAAAAGTGAAGCGGTGGCAAAAGCATTTAAAGATAAGATTGTATAATTAATTTTTTACCTCAGCATCTTAAGTACTTCATTGCTAAATAATTTACCGATAGGTATTTCTATTTTATTTATCTCTACCACTTCACTTGTATATGAGCGAATATGACGGGTACTTACAATATATAACCTATGCGTCCTTACAAAGATGGTTTGTAGTAAAATTGCTTCAAGGGAAGTGATGGATTGTTTGGTGATAATTGCACCTTCACCAGTAAAATTTTTACATAGCCCTTCATGCTTTCTATGTAAAGAATGTCGTTCAACATAACTTTATCAGAGTTTTTCTTTTTTGAAGTTTAAGAACAATACCCTCTAATTTCCCCGCTATACAAGCCGGTTTTGGTTGTTATAAAAATGAATGATGCTGCTTTAGGTGTGTGAATATTGCTTTCCACAACCCAATATCCTTTTTCTAAAACCCATTTTTGCTTAACAGTTGTATTGTTTTGCCTCTCTTCCTGTGCCGTAACAGA
>JBLMVP010000074.1:0-5615 GCA_050256755.1 Sphingobacteriales bacterium
GAAGCTTCAAAAGGTTGCCACCCACCAATCCCTAACTGGATGCTTATATAATGTGTATTCCTTTGCAAAAAATCGTAAAGGTTAAGAATTTTCTCTTTTTCGGTTTTTAGATTATCAGTTAACTCATGAACTTTCTTTTTAATATCGTCTGGCAATACATCTCTCCCCTTAATCAATTGATAAAGAAATTGGCCATAGTTTTTCCATGACGACATATTGCCTCTATAACCTTCTGCCTCTAAATCAGAGGGTGCAAACTTTATGTTAGGAACAATTTCTCTTAAATAGGGTGCTGAGTTTTCATACCGGAAAGCAGGTATATTTCTCACTTCCCATACATAGGTTTTCTTATTATCTTTTTGTGTAACCTGTGGAAGGGTTGAAAAATTAAATTGTTTATATCTTACTTCATAATCAGCGGGGGCAATTATTACAAATTTGCTGTACTGAACTGACATCCTGAAATTTGATACAGGAAACCAATCTGTAAAATACAAAACCCCCTCTTTATCATCTTCCTCCTCATAATCTACAGTATAAGGATATTCATTATAAAAGAATTCATTCACTTTAACCCTATCATCAGTTATGAGGCTTATACCATCATAAGTACTCATATCCTGCCAATCTTTCTTCTTTAAATGTTTTATTTCTTTACCTACTAAATTATAAAGGGTACCCGAAACGGAGTTGATACTGGTAAATTTATCATAATAAGTTTTGTACTTTGAATAGCTCCGTGCAGATTCATTTAAGATGGTAAATACGTGCCGTTCATAGATTTTCGCTTTGCCCGGAGATTTAATTTCCAAAACATACTCTTCATATCTTTTTACAACATCTGCACCTTTTAGCAACGAGTCGGGTATTAACAGTGTACTAAATTCCTGCGCATTTACCAAACATGAAATAAAACTGCTTATAAGTATAAAAATTAATCTCATTATTATTTTTTCTTTTTAAACACAATTGGTTCTGCTTGTTTTTTTACTATATATGCATAGAAATCTCTTAACACCGCATATTCTTCCGGCTGACAATTTGCCCGGTTCATCTTTACCCTGCATCTCAATTGTATTCCGTCATTTGTTTTACCAATCAGGTATTCAAACATTCCCTCATCATCATTAAAATTAACTCTTGCTGATTTTGGCAATTCATCAATTTCGTAACCGGCAGGCACCTCAATATTGGCGATAAATGTCTCATCTAAAGCATATGGCATTTCAACCGGGTATTTTCGTTCTGCAGATTTAAGCGGATTTTCTTTATATGCTTCAGCCATTAGCGGATTAAAGTAAATAATATCTTCATCTTTGTTAAGATTGGTATTAAAATCGTAATGGATACTAACGGGATCTCCATCTTTTTTGAGTGAATCAATACCCGTATTTTCCAGCTTAATATCAAACCCATAGGATGATTTTATCTTTTTAAAATATTCTTCCTCTCCTTTATCTTTTACATCTTCCTTTATAGAAACTGATTCGTAAATACCCGGATTGCTTGTAAAATTTCCCACCCAGCCATCTTTTTCATCATTAAAAATATTTACGAGAATAAATTTTTTTTCTTTTAACGAATCTGCCACTAAATATATTGGTGATGGATCTTTACTGTCCACCACTCTGGCATGACCATTATAACATTTCCAATCTAATAACCCAAAACCCAAGCTGGCATTGGATGCATCCAGCAAATATTCATTATTATCTACCTGTACTATACAAATAACATAGTTAAATTTTTCCAGGATTGGATAAAGCTCATTAGTATAGCCATGGTCTTTTGTACTTAATAAAACCGGATCGGCCTTTATATCTTCATGCCGTAGCATAGCAGTTAGTAATAAGTTTATTTCTGCCACATTCCCATGTTTGTTTTTAAAAATGTTTTTTAAATTATCATTTAAATACTTCCCGTAATGACTTGTGGCAGTAAAATTATTTTTTACGTATTTATAAATAAGCTTAGCTTTTTCTAATTTGTTTTTTGCACCAGCTGTAATAGTCCGTAAATCATCATCTAACCAATTATTAGGATGCAACAGCAGTTCGCCAAAATAATCTTCTTTCATTAAATCTTCCATTGCCTTAGGCCATGAACTCATTATGTTTTCTATTGGGCTGTTTGGATAATGTACGGATGCCAACTGGAATTGTATTTTGGCAGTATGGTTATCAATAGTAGATGTAAATGCTTCTTCTTTTAAGGCAGGCAAATCTTTCATTACCCAACGATTGGCATATATCAGCCCTGCCAAATCAATTCTTTCAGAACTCCCTGTAGAATTAGCCCCTACTGTAACTGTCCATCTCCCCTGTGAAGAATAATCTTTCTTCAAATAAAAATCTTTTGACCCCTGTGATAAAAAAATATACCTAAAGTATTCGGGAATATTTACTTCATACTCACTCCACAAACGGGGATACTCACCCTGGAAATCCCAGGGCTGAAGATTAAAAATAAAATCTGATACAACAGTATAGGTGTATTCAATAATAGATCCCACTTTTACAGCAGGCATTGTAAACTTTTTAACGGTAAATTTTTTACTTATTTTATCCTTAAACACTGATTCACTTTCCAGTTTTGTTTCAACTACTTTACCATTTTCCAGGTTATAAGTATACGCTTTAAGATTATCCAGTTTTTCTTCAGCATGGCCATCAGTATATAATGGGATTTCTACATTAGCAGCATTTAATCCGTTTTTATTAAGAATTTTAATACGGGTAAATCGTTTAAACCTGATAGAAAAGCCTGATTTAAGATTGCCTTCAAATTCAGAACTGCCGATATCAGCAATTATTACCGCTTTCGTAGAACTGTCAACCACCGGGCTGTTAATCACGAAATCTTCTGCGGAAATTTTTCCGAATTTTACGTTGGACTTGTCTTGTGCTGAAAGGTAATTTTGAAAAAATAAAAACCCGAGTAATAAGGTTATTCCTGTAATTTTCATGACAGTATTTGATTAAGGTTAAATAGATGATGTAATGTATAAATTAATCTGTAATAAAAAAATACCCCAAAATGGGTGTTATTAAATAAAATCTTTATTTATCAATTATACAAACTCAATAAAGGAATGGGCCAGGCAACTTGGCTTTGATTATTGCGGCATTGCCCAAGCCAAATATTTGGAGAATGATGCAAGAAGACTTGGGCAATGGCTAAATAAAGGCATGCATGGGCAAATGAAATACATGGAAAATTATTTTGATATGCGTGTTGACCCTGGCAAACTTGTTCCTGGTGCAAAATCTATTATTACTCTTTTGCTCAATTATTATCCATCACAAATTCAAAACAATGGTGTACCAAAGATTTCAAAATATGCTTATGGCAAAGATTATCATGAAGTAATTCGTGCAAAACTTAAAAATTTAATTCAGCTTATAAAAATAAATATTGGCGAAGTAAATGCCAGAGGGTTTGTTGACAGTGCCCCTGTGTTAGAAAGGAGTTGGGCTGTAAATAGTGGATTAGGATGGATTGGGAAGAATGGCAATATGCTAACCAAACAAAATGGCTCTTTTTTTTTTATTGCCACAATAATAGTTGATTTAGCACTGGAATATGACGACCCTTTTGCAAAGGATTATTGCGGATCATGTACAAAATGTATTGATACATGTCCCACGGATGCTATACTTCCGGATAAAGTTGTAGATGGAAGTAAATGTATTTCTTATTACACTATTGAATTAAAGGATGCATTGATTCCAAATGAAATGAAGAATAAATTTGATAACTGGATGTTTGGCTGTGATGTTTGCCAGGATGTTTGTCCATGGAACCGCTTTGCCAAACCAACCAATGAAATTGAATTTACTCCAATACCGGAGATAATTAATTTTAAAACCGGGGACTGGGAAGCCCTTTCTGAAGAATCGTTTAAAGAAATATTCCGCCACTCCCCTGTTAAACGGACAAAGTGGAAAGGTATTCAGCGAAATTTAAAATTCCTTCAAAACAATAATGGTGGAGAAGCCCTTAATCAATAAAAAAGATCAATTGCAAAAGTTTCCTGGCAAAGGTGGCTGGACATTTGCTGCCATACCTGAAATAATACCCAATAAAAAAAATCCTTTTGGCTGGGTTAGAGTTAAAGGTTTTATTGATGAAATAGAAATAAAACAATATCACCTGATGCCAATGGGTAACGGCAATTTATTTTTACCTGTAAAAGCTGAAATAAGAAAGAAGATAAAGAAACAGGAGGGTGATTGGATAAAAGTAGTTTTGTTTGCAGATAATGACCCCGTAGAAATTCCAGATGAATTGTTGGTTTGCTTAAAAGATGAACCAAAAGCATACAAAGCTTTTTATAAATTGAGTGAGAGTGAACAAAAACAATATGTAGACTGGATTTATTCAGCCAAAAAAGATGAAACCAAAATAGAAAGAATGGCTAAAGCCATTAATTGTATTATAAAAGGTTTAAAATTTCATGAAAAGCCGGAATAATCTATTTGAACTTTTAAGTAACCCCGATTGAATTACTTCTTTTTCCCATTATCTAATAACATTTGAAAACGCAATCCTCCAAATAACAGGTACTTTTTATCTAAATCATTTTTAATAAAATCTGTAAGCGCAAACTGCAGGTGGGGCGAAATAGTAACCGGCATTGATTTATTATTGAAAAATGTTATTCCAAAACCGGTTTGCAAACTGACACTGGTCTTATGCAGCAGGTTGTTATCCTTAAAATAAATACCTCGTGCCGTAGTATCGTAATGCAAATAATTAGAAGAGATTAATCTTCCAAATATTACTCCTGCATTCCATTGCAATGGTATTTTTTTACCTTTATTTATCTGTGTTGTAAAAACGATTGGCAATTCAAGATAGTGTAATTGGGAATGATAATTATATTTTGTCCCCGCTGCTGAATTCCCTGTCCCGGCAGCAGCATATAAATTTGTATTAAGACCCAACGCCAATGAATCAATTTTACCGCCAACAGCTATCCTGGTTTGGTACAAAGCATAATTTACTCCAACTGAAAATGAACTCTTCTTTGAAATTTTCTTATGCAAATAAAATCCAGCCTGGTATGCAAAAGCAGAATAATTAGGTGAAGGCTGTTTTATTTGTTGTGAAGCTGTAGCCGGACCGCTTTGATAGCTTAATGCTTTTGTCATATTTAAATCCAACCCAAATAAATCATTTTTAACATTAGAAAGTCCTGCAGAAATAGCTATTCCCACCCGCCATTTATTTTTTATCCGTTCACGGGATTTTACTTTATTTCCCTGCAAAATTTTACCTGGATTCAATTCAACTTTTTCAGTATAGCTATTAGCTTGTTTAACTGGGTCTGTCTCTTTTTTAGTTTGTTCTTGTTTAATTACTTCAATATGAACCAGCTTATCATTTTGTGCTAAACCGATTGACAAATCGTTATTATTCTTTATGCTATTTTCAGGCTTATCAACAAAATTCATAAGTGCCGGTACATTTTTCTTCTTTTCTTCTGTTATTACCAGCTTAACCTCTTTTTTATCAATTGTCTCTTCCTGAAAACCCTTTTTATTAACCGCAGTTTCTTGTGGTATGGCAAGGTTAACCTTAGTATTATCAGCATTCACAATACTATTTTTTCT
>JBLMVP010000075.1:0-3715 GCA_050256755.1 Sphingobacteriales bacterium
TTGGCATGGCTGGCAGGGACATGATTCTGATATTCATTTACCACATGTGCCGGGGCACGAACTGGCTGGCACCATCGTAGCCACAGGTAGTGAAATACGTAGCTGGAAAAAAGATGACAGGATTACTGTTCCTTTCTGTATCGGCTGCGGTACTTGTGTTCAATGCAGTAATGGTCAACAACAGATATGTGATAATTATTATCAGCCCGGTTTTACCGGCTGGGGCTCTTTTGCAGAATTTGTTCGCATCCCTTATGCAGAAGAAAACCTTGTACGCTTACCGGATAATATGGATTTTGTAACAGCTGCTGTACTGGGCTGCCGGTTTATTACTGCCTGGAGAGGTGTAACCGCACGGGGTGCTTTAAAAGCAGGTGATTTTATAGCCATACATGGCTGTGGCGGTGTGGGATTATCTGCCATCATGATTGCTGCTGCTGTAGGAGCTGTCCCAATTGCCATTGATATTGACGAAAGTAAACTGGAATTTGCAAAAAGTATCGGCGCCGCTTATACAATTAATGCGCTGAAAGTTACACAGGTACCCGAAGCTGTTATAGCATTAACAAAAGGTGGTGCCCATGTTTCAGTGGATGCATTGGGCAGCCGGGAAACCTGTACCAATTCCATCCGCTGTCTGCGCAAACAGGGAAAACATATCCAGCTGGGGTTGATGGCGGGCACCGAAGCAAATCCTCCACTGCCCATGAGTGAAGTAATTGCCAAAGAGCTGCAGTTGATAGGTAGTCATGGTATGCAGGCCCATCAATACCCTAAGATGATGGAATGGATCAGTTCCGGTAAAATGCATCCTGAAAAATTGTTAGGTAAGATTATTACACTGGAAGAAAGTTGCCGGGAGCTTACTGATCTTAACAGTTTCCGTAATACAGGTGTTACAGTTATAAAATTTGATTGACAAAAATCTCCACTCAGTGTTAATTATACTTGCTTAGCTTTTTTTACAGGCGGGTTTCCCGGTGCAGATAGGTGTAAAGCGGATTCGTTGCAGAAAAAAAAGATTATTCACAGCACTACTGCTGCAGTTTCGGCAATATCATGTTATGTGCCGCCTTTTTTTCTATTTTACTTTTTAAGTTTAAAAAATAATTTTCAAAAAATAATTTTGAAATGGCTGATACCCCCACCACTGTTAATGTAAGAACACTGTAAAACATTATTGAAGCGGAAGTTAGATTCATGGTGAGTAAATATTTTTTAAAAAAGAGGATGATGGTAAAAATGATTAACATATGATACATATATATACCATAGGAAATTTCACCTAAATAGGAAAGAAACCCGGAATTTAACTTAATAATGCTGTTATCAATAATTGAAACACCAATAATCAGGTACAAAAATAAAAAATCTATCACCAGGCCGGAAAAAATGGGAAGTTTAAAAACAGTGTTCCAAATGAAATTATCAATATTAATATTAAAAACGAGGTATGTTGCTAATAATAAGTAAATGATTACCTGAATAGATTTCTTGTACAGGAAAAAATGCGACAATGAATTTTGCCTGTTAAATATAAACCAGGCTCCCAACCCCCCAATTGCCATAGCTTCAAAGCTGAAAGTATTTACTACATAATTAAACAGTTCATTCTTTATAAAATAAATTCCGGTTACACTTAATACAATCTTAATTATTATAACCGATAAAAGGATGGGCAGTATTTTTCTTTTGCAAAATTTAAAAAGAGGAGCCCATATCAAATAAAAAACTTCCTCTACCCCGATAGACCACAGAGGTTCTAATAAATGATGTCCGAAATAAAAGGTAACCAACCCCGGCAAAAAGAACAGGAAGTAATGCCAAACCTGGCCAAAGCTATAAGGCATTTCATAATTAATATTCAGTAAACTAAATAGCTCCGGTAAAATTAAAGTCCCGGTAATAACCAGTAAAAAGTAAAGAGGCCATATTCTTAATACCCTTTTGATGTAAAATTTTTTTACACTAATTGTTCCTGTTTTATTGTTTTCTTTTAAAAGCAGGTAGGTTATTAAAAAACCGCTTAAGACAAAGAAGAAAGTAACTGCGGTGCTCCCGTTTCTAAATAGTCCCAACCATTCAAAGTTTTCAAGTCCGTTTTTTTTTCGTATTGTTTCAGTATGATGCATTACAACAAGAAAAGCCGCAAAAAACCTTAATGAATTCAAGCCTTTAAAAAACGAAATATCTTTATAGAGATTCATAATTATTCCTGTTGTGCCGGAAAATTTTCCGGTAACACCCGGCTGTCGGGCTGCTTACCTGAAACTGAAAGGTAAAAATATTACAATGACTTTACATACTGAAATTGAATGGTATGCTTTCTAAAACTGCCAGCCCCCTCTAACAAAAGATCAGAGCCAACAGGGGGAAAGTTCCCATATGGTACATAAATACCAAACGGATATTTAAGATTAGTAATAGATCCGCTTAATGTTTTGGTGGTATTATCATATTTGATCTGAATATTACATGAATTTGGCTTGGCCCAACCAGGAGAGAATACAGATGAAGAGGGTGAAAAGTTTTGCTGAAAGCTATAAAAAACATCATTGGTTAGCGCCGAAATATTTCCTGTAATAGTTAAGAGTGTTTTATTTGCAATTTTAATTAATACTTCAGAACCTGTGTTTACATCAGAAGTGTCTTCAAACATTAGAATAATATCCATATCGACAGCAAAAAGAACCAGTAAAAAAACTGCAACAAAAAAGAAAAATTAATTTGCTGGTTTTATCCTCCCCTACTTGCTTTAAAAATAAAAAATATATTCAGCCCTATATAAATGAGCAGTAATACCTGCGCTGCAATCATGTCAAAGCGGTGCGCTTTTTCAGCTTTATTATTTTTAATCATCCTCAGGGAAAATGCAGAAGCTGTAATAACTAAAAATATAAAGAATAAAGTAAGTCCGTGCAGGGTGTCTACCAATGTAAAGGAAGATGATTCAGGCAATGCCGAATCAATGATGTATTTATTACCGATGACAGCAAACAACGAGCCCACACTTAACCCAAAGCGGGAATCAATACTATCTGCATGAATATAAAAACAAATATAAGCTATGAGGAAAGCCACATACATTCCTAAAAACATTTTCCAGAATAATTCAAGGGCATCTCTTTTAATTCCGATCCTCACCCGGAAAGCACTATACTCCGTATGTGGTTTTTCATAACTGGTATCGCCAAATGCGGTTTCATATTCTTTAATTCCTGAACGCATAATAAAGCTGTCAATAACCCATCCGCTTAATGCAAAACGTTTTTCAAAATGACCACCTGCGGTATCGGGTTCAAATACCAGTGAATGGGAATCAAATTGTGAATTCTCTAATGACAAACGCAGGGTTTGCCGGTCAAAAGGAAAATTATTTATGCGCCAGGAATCTTTCATGGTGCATTGTATTTTCATCAGCATATAAATCCTGTCGCCGGAACTGTCGATAGTAGAAAAAGATTTACTGACTGTTTTAGCACCCGGTATTTCCAGGTTTTGTAAAAAATCAAAATCTTTATTCTTATACTTCAGCCATAACCAGAAATTAATATTATAATCTTTCTGCCTGAAATCTATATCATGAATACTGGTAACATAAATACCGGTATAAACAGTATCTGGCTTGTCCTGTGCAGTTAATGATTCAAAAGAAGAAAATGAAATAAGAACAAAAAGCAGGTATAGGGCTTTTTTCATATTTATTGGCTTTTAT
>JBLMVP010000076.1:0-3327 GCA_050256755.1 Sphingobacteriales bacterium
TATTCAAACAGCATTCAATGAATATATTTGGCGGAAGCTTTGTAACTTTCGCCAAATTTTTTATGTGGTGGCGTAAAGCACAATCACTGTATTACCTGTTTAAGTCAAAACTATTTGGGGGCATGACAATTTTTTCAAAAATTATTATTGGTGAGATACCCGGTTACAAAATAGCTGAGAATGAAAAATTCTATGCTTTCCTTGATATATTTCCTTTGGCAGAAGGCCATACCCTTGTAGTACCCAAAATTGAAGTAGACAAGTTTTTTGATGTGCCTGATGATTTTCTAACCGAACTTTTAATTTTCGCCAAACCTATTGCACATGCCATTGAAAAAGCATTTGACTGTAACCGTTGCGGAATAAGTGTTATAGGTTTGGAAGTACCTCATGCACACCTGCACCTGGTACCAATTAATTCAGCGGATGATTTAAACTTCACCCGGCCCAAATTGAAGCTTTCAATAGAAGAATTTAAAAAAATACAGGAAAAAATCCTGTCGCATTTATAAATCATATCTATGAGTGAGAACGAACAAGTATCAAGACCACCATTAATAACGTTGCTTTGCTCCCTTGTTTTTATTGCAGGCATTTACATGATAGTACAAACTTTTGCCGGCGCTTTTCAACCTTATGGTACTTTGTTTTCGCCCTTTATTGTATTATTTATCATCATATCAATAACAGGCGCCTCTGGTATGTGGGTAATGGAGAAATGGGGATTTATTGTTTTTATGGTAGCCGCATCCGGTTTCCAGGTTATACCGCTGATTTTTGGGGTTTGGACTTATTTATGGTTAATTCCAATGGGGCTTTTATTTCTTTTTGCGCTGCATGTAAGGGAAATGAAATGAGTTAAAGAAAAAAGTACAAAAACCGGGCTACAGACACCAAATAATCATAAATTACTTCTTCTTAATCCTTCCCGGATTTGTTTTAATAAAATCTTCCCAGCCATTTAGTTTTTTGGTTTTACCGGCTAACGGTGAGGTTTGTTGAAAATGATGACAAACAGCTACTGCCAATGCATCACTGGCATCATAATATTTGGGTTTATGCTCAAAGGAAAGTATACGCTGAAGCATTTTAAACACCTGCTCTTTATCTGCATTACCATTACCAGTAATTGATTGTTTTACTTTTTTAGGTGAATATTCAGTTACTTCTAATCCGGCTGACATCGCTGCTGCTATTGCTACACCCTGTGCTCTGCCCAATTTAAGCATACTCTGTACATTTTTCCCAAAGAAGGGAGCTTCAATGGCAAAATAATGTGGATTAAATTTTTTGATAATGGCTGCAACTTTTTCATGAATCATCTGCAAACGCTGATGGTTATCTTTTTTTGATGATAGTTTAAGGGTATCCATTTCAAGTAAAATCAACTGACTTCCCTTTACTTCAATAATACCATAACCCATTTGCAGTGTGCCCGGGTCAATACCTAAAATTATTTTAGTGTTTTTTTGCAATGCCGCGATTAAATTTGAGCAACTTTACACATCTGAACAAAAGTATCAAAATAATCCTCAACTATTTTCTTGGCCCTGCACTCTTCCTGTGGTTAGCCGTTTCTATTTATCACCAATTGCAAACACAAAAAGATTTGCCGGGAGCCATTGAGCAAATTAGGAGATCTCTTACCGGTCAGCAATCCTGGAAACTAATGCTGGCCGCAGGGTTAATGTTTATCAACTGGGGCATCGAAGCAAGAAAATGGCAGTTATTGGTAAATCATCTTCAACCAGTATCTTTTTTAAAAGCCTTTTATTCAGTATTAAGCGGGGTTGCCTTTGCAATTAATACACCTAACCGGATAGGCGAATACGGAGGACGTGTGTTATATATAAAAGATGGCAGCAGAGCTAAGGCAATTTCACTGGCCATCCTTGGCAGCATCAGTCAATTAATTGTAACACTGGTTGCGGGGTTAACCGGACTTTTATATTTAAGAAACCTTAACATTTTTAGTACAACTGCTTCGGCACACCCTTTGTCTTCGTTATGGCTGATCATTATTTTATACGGTGTGCTGATAGTTACCTTGTTGATAGTTCTTGTCTATTTTCGGCTATCCTGGCTGGTGAAATGGCTGGAGAAGATACCGGTAAAATCAAGATTCATCCAATACATTAAAGTGCTGGATGAATTTGAAACAAAGCAGTTATTACAGGTTTTGGGATTGTCCTTAACAAGGTATTTGGTTTTTGTGAGCCAGTATTTATTATTAATGGATGTTTTTGGGGTAGAAATAAATTGGTGGCAGGGATTTTGGGTAATCAGTGTTTTATTTCTCATACTCGCCATTATACCAACTTTTGCACTGGCTGAATTGGGTATACGTGGCAAAGTATCCATATTTTTACTGGAAAGTTTCAGTAAAAATTATGTGGGAATAATTTCCTGCACACTGGGCATATGGATAATTAATTTGGTTGTTCCGGCATTAATTGGCAGTTTATTAATTTTAGGAGTTAAAATATTTTCGAATAAATGAAGAAATACAGAATTGGTGCAGTCCTTTTACTCATGTGTTTAACCTTGTCATTACACGCGGGGGATGATTTTTGTGGTGGTATCCGCAACAAAGCATTCCAGGATGGAGAAAAGATCAATTTTTTTGTTTACTATACGTTAGCAGGTGTTTTTGTAAATGGAGGAGAAGCCAGCTTTACTACAACACTGGAAAGATTTAACGGCAAACCAGTTTATCATTTATATGGTTATGGTGAAACCAATTCCTTCTTTGATAAATTTTTCAAAGTAAGAGATACCTACGAATCTTATATTGATACGGCTACTTTGCAGCCACTAAAATTTATCCGCAATATTTCTGAAGGCGGGTATAAAAAATACGAGAATGTTTCGTTTAACCAGAAAGCTAATACGGCCACTTCTACAAAAGGAACTTTTAAAGTATCCAATTGCATACAGGATGTTTTGAGTGCTATTTATTATGCCCGTAATATTGATTTCAACAGCTATAAACCCGGGGATAAAATTCCTTTTGATATGTATATTGATGATGAAGTGTATAATATGTATATCCGTTATTTAGGAAAGGAAAAAGTTAAAACCAAGTATGGTAAATTCAATGCTATTAAATTTAAACCGCTGCTGATTAAGGGAACTATTTTTGAAGGCGGTGAAAAAATGACGGTATGGGTTAGTGACGACCCCAATCATATTCCGTTAAGAATTGAAAGCCCTATCAGTGTTGGCAGTGTAAAAGTAGATATGATGGGATATAAAGGACTACGCTATCAGTTGACATCGCTTGTTAGTGTGAGATGATTATACTGCTTCACTTAAATTAAAACTTTC
>JBLMVP010000077.1:0-5762 GCA_050256755.1 Sphingobacteriales bacterium
ATTATGTAAAAAGCAATTTTCAAAGGGCATTTACAGGCGAGAAAATTGAATATGAATATAAACACCCTGGTGATGATGCTTTTATTTGGTTCGAGGTAACCTATAGCCCTGTTACCAATGCTGACGGGGAAATTATAAATGTTTGTGTTGGTATAAATGATATTACCAATAAAAAAATGGCCGAATTGCAATTGATAAATTCCGAAAAACGTTTTCGGGAAGTATTATCAAGCCTGGGAGATAATGTATGGGAACATGATTTCAGAACGGGAGAAACCTATTTTTCTGAACGGGTAAATGAATTAGCGGTATATGATAATAATGGCATTAATGATACTTTAACTGTTTGGTGGAACAGTACTCATGAAGAAGACAGGTGGATGTTAGACGAAAATTACACTAAGTATAAAGAGGGAATAATTGATCATCATTCAATTGAATACAGGATTTTATATAAAGATGGTAGTGTACGCTGGGTTCTTGATCGTGGAGTGGCAATAGAAAAAGATCCAGAAGGTAAACCCCTCAAAATTATTGGTACACATACAGATGTTACTAAACAGAAGCAGGTTGATGAAGAGATAAAAGCTAATGAAGCAAAATTCAGGGCTATTTTTAATTCAACTTTTCAATTTATTGGTTTGATGACAACGGACGGAATATTGTTAGAAGCAAATCAAACTGCAACTGATTTCTTCAGGTTACCAAAAGAAGAAGTAATGGGAATGAACTTTGTGGATTCAAGGTGGTTTTCTGAATCTACCCGGGAAAAATCAAAACAGGCATTGGTTAGGGCATCAAGAGGCGAAACGGTCAATTATGAACTTGAACTTAACCTCCTGGATGGGAGGAATGTGATTATTGATTTTACTATAAGACCCATTTTAGATGCTAAAGGTAATGCGATTTTACTGATACCTGAAGGAAGGGATATTACCGATAAACTTAGAATGGAAAAGGAAATAGAACGGGAAAGACTAAGTAAACAAAAAGAAATCCTGTTAGCAAGCATCGAAGGCCAGGAAAAACAGCGAGAAGAAGTTGCCCGCGAATTACATGATAACATTAACCAGGTATTAGCAACTATAAAAATTTATCTTCAGCTGGCTGGAGAAAATGAAGATATGCGGGAAGGGTTAATTGCAAAAAGTTATGAAAATATTTCACATGCGATAGAAGAGGTGAGAAAGTTATCCAGAGCGCTGGCCCCCCCTACTCTTGACGACATCACTTTAGTAGAGGCTTTGCAACAAATGGTAAATGATATGGCTATTTCAAAGCTTTTTGAAATAGATTTTTCGGTAGATAGTTTTGATGAAGGGGTACTGGATAATTTGCAAAAGATGACTGTATACAGGGTTGTTCAGGAACAGTTCACTAATATTTTGAAGTATGCGAATGCAAAAAAAATAAATATGTCTTTAGTTACTTCAGTCAATGAAATTATACTAACAATTAAGGATGACGGTGTTGGATTTGATCTGAATAAACGTTCAACAGGAATTGGGATAAAAAATATGCGGAGCCGGGTTGAAACACACAATGGCCATTTTGATCTTGATGCATGTCCCGGAAAAGGGTGTAATTTAACCGTGATATTGCCTGTCATTAAAACCTTATCAAATGCAGAAAATAAAATTACTAATTATCGAAGACCATAGAATGGTCAGGGAAATGTGGAAAGTTGTATTAAGTGCACAGCCTGATTTTGTCATAATTGCAGATTGTGGTTCGGCTAAAGAAGCCGAACAAATTATAAAGGAGATTGATCCCGATGTGGTAATGCTTGATATCAACCTTTCCGGTGACTCAGGTTTTGATTTGTTACCTAAAATCCTGCTTTATTTACCCAACGCTAAAATATTAGCTGTGTCTATGCATAATATTATTTCATAAGCAAAACATATTATGAATATGGGGGCTTATGGATATGTTACCAAAAATTCAAGTAATGAAGAATTATTTGATGGGATACGCAGTGTAAATAATGGGAAAAAATTTATTTGTAAAGAAGTAAAGGATTTACAGGCTAATCAGGTTAATGAAAAAGATAATTCCTTGCCTGATGTTAATGATTTATCTAACAGAGAAATTCAAATTATTTCTTGCCTGAAAGACGGAAAAAGTTCAAAAGAAATAGCCAACCTATTAAAAATCTCACTTCGTACTGTTGAAGTCCACAGATATAATATTTTGCATAAACTTAAATTAAAAAATACTGCCTCACTTATTAATTTTATCAGCAAAACGGAGATAGGAATATAAAGTTTTACCAGTTTATTTCGGGGGATCGGTTTCTTTCTTTTTTTGTTTTTCCAGTTTTTTAAAATAACCACGGAAAAGAAAATTATGTTTTAACGCTTCCATATTGGCATTAAACGCTTCTGTACCCTGTTTAATATTTTCCAGGCTTGAATTAAGTTTCCCGGTTATTATAGAATCTTTTAATAGAGCATTTACTGTGCCCTTGCCGTTATTTATATCCTGTTTAACATTATTCACTACTTTGTTTAATTCTTCCACCAGGTTATTGGCATTGTCGCCCACCGATTTTATTTTAACCACTGCTTCATTCAACTGGAATGCAAAACTGGTATCAGTTAACAATGACCCTACAGAACCTTTACCATTTTTTACATCATTAATAATTGCATGCAAGTCTTTAACCATATCATTTGCTGTAACACTCGCTTTGTTGATATTAGCGAGAGAAGATTTTAAGTTTGTCGCCAAACTGTTTTCATTTAAAATACTCCATAAAGTTGCACTGTTATTAATTCGCTGTACTGTACTTTTTAAATCTTCAGATATGGTGGCGATATTATTATTCGTTTTATTAAGCGTTTGTAGCATTTCATCGGTGTCGAAGACTTTTTGGGTAAGGATAATATCGTCTTCGGTTACTTCCGGTGCTAAATCTTTGCCAGGATTGATGTTGATGATTTTATTCCCCATTAATCCTTCGGTGCCAATGGATGCAATGGCATTTTTGTGAATATAAGATTTGGCTTTTTCTTCTATAAGCATTACAACTTCAATAGTAGTATCGTTGATGATTTTTACACTTTTGACGGTTCCCACCTGTATCCCCGAATAACGAACATTATTTCCTTTGGTTAAACCACTGGCATTTTTAAAACGGGCTTTTAATTCAAAATGAGAGCCAAATAAACTCTCTGTTCGTCCAATCA
Source organism: Sphingobacteriales bacterium (assembly GCA_050256755.1). Lineage (GTDB taxonomy): Bacteria > Bacteroidota > Bacteroidia > Chitinophagales > Chitinophagaceae > AWTP1-9. Next base: position 3,192 of record JBLMVP010000077.1, read on the forward strand.
TGTATAATGAAAATATGAGGAGCAATAACCCTGCAATTACAAATATTCCCAGCTTTACGTTATTAAAAAGATGCTTTGTCATTACCAATATTTTTATTCAAAAAACTGTTTTACTTTTTTATCTGTTGATTTTTTGAGCTCTTCATAGGTTCCCTCAGCATAACATTTGCCATCTATTAATACTACAATCCTGTCTGAAGTAAGCCGTACACAGTTCATATCATGAGAAATTATAAGCGAGGATGTTTGATATTTCTTTTGTAATTCCACCATTAACTCACTTATTTCCTTTCCTGTTATGGGATCAAGACCGGTAGTAGGCTCGTCATACAATATAATTTCTGGTTTTAGTATTAAAGTACGTGCAAGGGCAATTCGTTTGCGCATTCCACCGGATAATTCAATCGGCATCATATCCACCGTATGTTCCAGCCCCACATTTTCCAATGCTTCAATCACCATCTTATTTACTTCGTCCTGTGTGGTTTCAATCCAGTGCCTGCGCAGGGGGAATTCAAGATTTTCCCTTACTGTCATTGAATCATATAAAGCATTACTCTGAAATAGAAAACCAACTTTTACCCTAATCCTGTCTAATTCATCAAGCTTTAATTCAGGAATATTTTTACCAAATACTTCAATTGTTCCTGAATCTGGTTTAAGTAACCCGATTATACATTTAATCAACACTGATTTTCCTGAGCCGGATTTTCCAAGCACTACTACATTCTCTCCTTTGGCAAGTGACAGATTAAAATCAACCAGTACATGATTTGTTCCAAAAGATTTATAAAGATTGCTGATGAAGATTACTGGCTCCTTAGAATCCTGTTTTAAATTGATTATATTTTTTTCTTCCTGCAGCAGCACGTCATTTAGTTTAATCCCATTAAATCTGTGATTTGGACAGCAATTAAATCAATAATGAAAACCAGTATTGAAGCAATCACTACAGCTGAGTTAGCAGCTTTTCCTACTCCTTCTGTTCCCTTACTTGAGGTATAGCCTTTATAACATCCAATAATGCCAATGGCAAAACCAAAGAAAAAGGTTTTAAAAAAAGCAGGTAACACATCTCCAAAAGAAAGATTGTGAAATACCTGGTTAAAAAATAAATTAAAACTGGTAACTGAACGGATATTAACACCCAGGTAAGAACCATAAAGGGAAATAGCATCACCTACTACCACCAAAACAGGCAACATTAATGTAGCTGCTATAACACGCGTCACTACTAAATACTAGAATGGATTGGTGCCGGATACTTCCATCGCATCTATTTGCTCTGTCACTTTCATTGAGCCCAGTTCAGCGCCTATACTGCTTCCTATTTTGCCGGCAAATATTAAAGCAGTTAGTATTGGCCCTATTTCCCGAACTATAGCAATACCAACCATTGCCGGTAATTCTGATTCCACTCCATAGTCTGTTAATGATGGCCGCAATTGCATAGTTAATACCAGCCCAATAATAAAAGCTGTTAAACTAACCAGCGGCAATGATTTGTAGCCAATGATAAAACACTGACGAAAAAGCTCAGTTATTTCATATCGCGGCTTAATTCCCTGTGAAAAAAAACGTCCGGTAAAACGGGCAATTTCACCAGTTTCTGTTAAAAATAAACGGGTTTTTATTGGTAAGGCCATTTGTAGATATTACTTAACAAATATGCTAAAGCCAGCCCTCTTTTCTGCTGAAGCCAGTCAAACCGGGCGGTGATTGTTATCAATAAAAAAGAGTAACCGGCAGGTGTAAGTTACTCTTTTTTAAAAATGGTATTGAGAAAAAATAATGTCTTAATAATATTGAATTAGGGCAATGTGATTGTAGTCTTTCAGTAACCCTTCATCTACAAATTCTACATCGCCTCCATTTACCAAAACCTTTTCTATAACATCATCAACTGCATCCTTAATAAACAAGCCATTTATACCGGAAGGATCATGCGGAATAATTTCCGTTTCTGTTACATGCTGAGCCGGGTAAATATAATTTTTCTCCACTACCAGCAGCCGGCTATTTTTCTCTGTTACTTTTTTCCAGGCTTTTACTATTCCGGTAACCAATTTACCTGCGCTCATGGCAGCATCTAACTGGTGAAGGATATTATCTTGCTTCACTTTTTTCCAGTCGTTTATATAAGGAGCGAGTGTTTTACGTATTTCTGATTCCGTAGCTTCTTCGTAATTGCCAGGAACATATTCAATAATATGTCTTTTATTGTCCGTAATTTTTTTAAAATGTCCTATGGTTCTGTCTGTTCCCATAACAAATACAGGAAAAGGAGTGGCATTTAAAATAATACTTAGCCCATCGTCAGTATATTTTAAAAATTTATTCAGCATTACTTCTTTACGGTATGATGGGTCGCTGAAATTAGCTGTTTTGGATGGAGGCTCATTCCAGATGGCGTTTACATTATCAGGAGTAGCGGTTTTTAGCCGGATAAACTGGTTTGAGTTCCCCATAAAAATTTTTGTCCATTCTGCACTCAAAATCAGTACAAGATATTTATGTAAATCTTTCTTGCTGTAAACAAGGTCACGAATTTCAAAGGATTCATCAATAATA
>JBLMVP010000078.1:0-3163 GCA_050256755.1 Sphingobacteriales bacterium
GGGAATTCAGTATATGAAGCTATATGCTGTTCAACTTCAGTCAGAGGTTTTTTACAAGTAAGCGAAATAATAAACATCACTTATTCTCTGGTTTTCAGTTTAGCCATTGCTCTTACAGGAAATGTGCCAACACCTTTAAATTTTGGTGGAATGGCGCTGAAAGTAAAATTGTTTTCCGGTAATTCATATAAATTACAAAGATGTTCTACAATCAGAATCTCTGCGCCGAGGAGTATAGTATGTACCGGTCTTGATTTGCCACGCGTATCATCAATATTGTGTGAATCTATTCCGACCAGTTTAACATCACAATCTTTTAGATATTCCGCAGCATCCATTGTAAGGAAAGGGTGGTTTTCATAATATTTTTCTGTGTTCCAGTATTTATCCCAATCAGTATGTATGAGTACCGCTTTGTTTTTCAGATCAAACTCCCTGAAATGTTCTGCTGTAATTTCTATTGTTTCAGTAAAAGGAACACTTATTTTTATTGCTTCGAGGTCAGTGAAGCTTTCTAATGATATTTCAGAAAGATCTTTGCCATTTTCATAACGGTGAAAGGGGCAATCCAAATAAGTGCCGGTATTAGAAACCATTTCTATCTTTCCAATCTGGAAGGTGGCTCCTTCATAATATTGCTTTGAATTTTCCCTGCTTAAATAATCGCAGATGACAGGAGCGGGTAAACCTTTGTAGGTTACCAGTCCATTTTCTATAGTATGACTGAGGTCAATAAAAATATCTGTCATATTTTCTAATTAAGCGACGTTTATACCTGATGTGTTAATAAAGATACTGAATACCCGCTTTATTACCCGGCAGAGACAATCTCAGCCAGTGTGATGACTGTTTTCCAGTTACGCGTAGTGGCAGATACTTTTAGTTTATTTTCAAAAAAATTATTGGAGAGTTTGGTGTTGCCGTAACTATCGGGTATATGAAGAAAAACTTCAGAACCATTAATACTGAATTCATCCGGTAAGTAGCTGAAGCTTTCTGCAATTTTAATATTGGCTTTATCCGGTTCCTGCGATAAAAAAGTAACATGCAGTTTATCCGAATTGATTTCTTTCTTTTTCATAAATGGATTAGCAGTAATGATTTTATTCCATTCCTCCGAAGTGCGGGTAATAACCGGTACATCAAACCCAAATTGTGTTTTGATATCTTTTTCAATTATTTGAGCAAGTTCGGCATTCGTTAATTTTTTATCTGTCCTGAAAACGACATTACCGCTCTGTATATAAGTAGTTACATCTTTAAACCCCCTTTGTTCATATAAAGCTTTTAAGTCCGCCATTAAAATCTTCTTCTGGCCACTTACGTTAATGCCCCGTAAGATGGAGATGGTGGTTGGCATGAATTTGAATTGATGTTGATTATTTTATTATAATCTGTCTTTTACAAAAGTGATTTCCGTTTTGCCATGCGGTACAGGTTTACCATTCTCATCAAGGTTTACAAAAACGATTTTATCAATGGTTAGAATTTGCTCCCTGGTTAATTTGTTTCTTACTTCACATTGCATAGTAAGAGAAGTTCTGCCAAAATGAGTAGCCACAATTCCTATCTCAATAATGTCTCCCTGTACTGGTGAGGAAATAAAATTAATTTCAGAAATAAATTTGGTAACGATATGCCGGTTTTCTAATTGTATAATGGCATACAAGGCTGCTTCTTCATCAATCCACTGCAACAGTCTTCCCCCAAATAAACTGTGATTGGGGTTTAGGTCTTCCGGTTTTACCCATTTACGGGTATGGAAATTCATGTTTGATTCCATGTGCTGATTTAGTTTCCTGAAAAAACTCTTTGCTTTACCAAGTCTGTATCAACTCCTGATAATTTCATTTTTTGTTCAGCAGCATCTTCAATTTGCTTTTTTAATTCAAATAAAGTTTCATCAAATGCAACATGCTTATCCATCATGTAACACATGTCGTATTCAATTTCTTCCCATGTTGAAAAATCTGCATGATTGTGCTGTAACTGTACTTCTAATTTATCTAAGGCATTGGCAACTTTGGCTTCGTAGGTTTCTTTGTTTTCAAACTCATAAAAGAGTTCATAAATTTCCTGCCCGTTGGTTTCGTTCAGCACTGCCCGTAAATTTTCAATAGCCTGTTTTTCTCTTTCTATTTTCTGGATTTTAATTTCAGGATTACGTAAAACATCTAAGGCAGAAATATCTCTTGCCTCAGCTTCCACTAAATCGTGAATGATAACCATTTTGAGTAAACGGACAGTATCCACTTCCTTTGTTAATAAAGGCTCAATTAAAACTGCCATTAATGACATACGCCAAGTATGTTCTGCAACGCTTTCCTGTCTGCCGCTGGAAGTATAGCTGTGTCTTAATTCAAATTTCAAACGTTCTGCGAGAGTAAGAACTTTTAGGATTGAGGTGATTTGTTTTTCCATTTTCAAAGATAAGAAATATGTTAAAAAGCGACATGAGGATTAGAATTACTTGACTCTTCCTAAAAAAAGTTTACACTTAACGATGAAAACCTGCCTGTCGGCAGACGGGGACTGCGATGCAACGAAGATGCTACCTCCCCAACATGCGGGGAATTTTAGTTTTTATACAAAGTCATAATCTTCTTAACTTCCGGTACAAACAAACGACATGGACTCCCGCCGGAAATTTTTACATGGCCTTGCTGCCTCAGCAGGCAGTTTTGGCTTTTTAGCCATTGCCAATAATGTATTTGCTAAAGAAGCAATTCAACAGTTTGAAAAATTTCATGCACTGCCACCGAATGATGCATTGAATGATGAAGATTTCTGGAACTGGGTGAAAGAAGCGTATACTGTTTCTCCCAATATTCTTAACCTGAACAATGGTGGTGTAAGTCCGCAGCCCAAAGTGGTGCAGGATGCACATATTCGTTATTACCAGATGTGTAATGAAGGGCCATCTTATTATATGTGGCAAATTCTTGACCAGGGAAGAGAAGCCTTAAGAACCAAACTGGCAGACCTTGCCGGCTGTTCATCAGAAGAAATTGCCATTAACCGTAATGCAACAGAGGGATTAAATACAGTGATATTTGGATTGAATTTAAAAGCAGGTGATGAAGTAGTGTTAACCAAACAGGATTATCCCAATATGATTAATGCGTGGAAGCAAAGGGCAAAAAGAGAAGGTATCAAATTAGTT
>JBLMVP010000079.1:0-4279 GCA_050256755.1 Sphingobacteriales bacterium
AATAATAATTTTCTCTTCCACTGGTATATCAAGGTAATACGCTTTTTCAATTAATGGAGATACATAAAGAGCAATACTTTTTTTATATGTATCGTAATTGAGATTATTGATTAGATTCCGCAGTTTGTTTATGGTAAGCATAGCTTTTTCCTGCTCATAATTATCCAATAGCTGGTGCTCAATTTTATCGGCAGCAACTTTTAGTTTATGTGTTAGTTCTGTTTTTAAATTCATTTTTGGTTCAAAGGGCATTATCAGGGAAACACTGGGGAGGTATGATACAGCATTTATCACCTCCCTTATATCGGGGGTTATGCTTTTGTTCATGATAAATTATTTTTATATTTCAAAGCTACTTTGGTTATAACTGCAAAATCCTGATGGTTATCAGTACTAACCGTGACACCACTCAAGAACAAAAATTATACGAGAAACTAAATTGTGGAAAACAAATCAAATGACACCTTTAGTTCATAATGGCTCAACCATACAGCACAATGCGGAACTGGCTGCAATTTTTCACCGGATGGCTGCCTGTTACAAATACAAGGGAAAAGATGAACGCTTCCGGGCTATTGCCTACGATGTTGCTGCTAAAACAATAAGTACCTTAAGGGATGATATTTCATATTATGCAAAAGATGTGAAAACACTTGATCAGTTACATGGTGTTGGTGAAAGTATTGGCGAAAAAATTATTGAATACCTGAAAACAGGTAAAATAAAAACATTTGAAAAACTAAAAAAAGAAGTGCCTCAGGATTTAATGGACTTAATGGATATAAAAGGTTTTGGGCCATCAACTATTAAAGTTTTACATGATGTTTTAAAAGTAAATAACCGTGACGAATTAATAGAGGCACTGGAAAAGGGGAAACTGAACGGAATAAAAGGTTTTGGCGAAAGACGGATTGAAAATATACGGAGGGTTTTAAAATTAAATAAAGATGAAAAACAGCGTATGCCATTCAAGTTAGCAGAACGCATTGGCAAAGAAATGCTGAACGAAGTTTTAAAGATGCCCGATGTTATTAAAGCTGAATTAGCCGGTAGTTTACGGCGTAAAAAAGAAACAGTTGGCGATATTGATATTATAATTGCAGCACCCCGTAAAAAATGGAAAAGTATTGTAAACAAATTTGTGCAGTTGCCACAGGTAGGCCGCATTCAGGCAAGTGGCGAAACAAGAGGAAGTGTATTGCTAAAAGAAAATAATGTGCAGGTCGATATCCGGATTGTGCATGAATACGAATATGGCGCAGCTCTTTTTTATTTTACCGGTAGCAAAGAGCATAATATTATATTACGTTCACTTGCGAAAGAAAGAGGCTGGAAAGTAAATGAATATGGTGTGTTTGAATTAAAGACAGGTAAGCTTCTTGCGAGTAAAACGGAAGAAGATATATATCACCTTTTTGGGTTTAATTATATTACCCCCGAAAAAAGACTGGGTAAAAATGAATTTGAAAAGGCAAGAATTAAATAATTACCGGATAAACCCCGGCAACTCATCAAAATATTCTGCCTGTTTTGTATCCAGCAGGTAATCTTTTATACCAAAGATGATTGACTTAAAAGCAGTAACCATTTCCCTGTTGAAATTTATCAGAGTTGAAATTTCTATCTCATTTACATTTTCAGCCATACTTTCTTTGTATAATTCCTGTAGAGTAATAGTATAATTTTCCGTCACTGATTTATAAATGCTGACTAATTCTTCAAAACGGGAAGAAGTATCTTTCTGCATAAGCAATGCTGCAAGACGGTTGTATAGAACCCTGATTTTTTCTTTAAAGGATAAATAGAAATTAAACTTTACATCGTTGGATGAATTTTGCAGGGAAATAGTATCCTGCTGACCATCTTTAATACTTTTAGCTGCATACATGCAATTACGAACACAGGAAATTAACTGATCAACTCTTTCCGTTTCCTGTTTATCCATAGGCGTTTTTTGCAGCAGGATATAGAAGGCAAGAATTTCTCCATGCAGATGCTTTATATTAACATATTTTTCATCTAATGCTTTTGCGGGAAAATTTTCCGGAAGCGGCAGGTTTTGATGTTTATCTTTTCTTGATGTATAACTTTCCAGTGAAAAATCAATTACCTGGTAAATAAAATTCAGTGCTTCGTTTTCCATTGCATGGATTGCCAAATCAGCCTCACTGGTTAATGCTTTATTAATATACAGGGATTCGTAATGTGTTTTTTTGAAGGAATTTGAAAGTATTCTTGCCATTACATTCAGTAGTGGAAAAAATAATATAATGCCCACAATATTAATCATGCTCTGAAAAAATACCAATGCAATGAGGTTATTTCTGATCCCCGTGTACTGTGTAATCCATATATAAACCGGTTGAAGAAAAATTAATATAATTAAAATAGTAACCAGGTTAAATAAAATATTACCAATTGCTACTCTCCTCTTGTCCGGACTTCCATTAAATGAAGCCAGTATTAATTTCACAGTCGTTCCAATTTCAGACCCCAGCACAATTGCCATGGCTGCATATAAGCCAAAAGCGTTGGCATGCAAAGCTGACAGTACTATTGCAACTGTTGCAGAACTGGATTGAATTAATGCTGTTATTAGCAAACCAGATAAAACAAATACAATCACAGGATAATCGTTTAGTGCACTTAAATCAAATTGTTTTACCATTACTTCCATACCCGTTTTCATATAACCCAGGCCAATAAAAAGAAAACCAAATCCAAATAAAAAAAGACTCCATTTAAATAATCGGGAATGTTTGCCCGTAATTGCCATCATTATTCCCGCTATGGCAGTTACAGGCAAAGCAATGTTTTCAATATTAAATTCAAAACCTGCCGTTACAATTATCCAGCTTGTAACAGTTGTTCCTAAATTGGAGCCCAGCATCATTGCAAGTGCATTACTCATTTGTAATACTCCCGAGCCAACAAATGCCAGTATCATCAGGTTCACCACTGAACTGCTTTGCAAGAGGGCTGTTACGGCTGCCCCGGCACCTACTGCTTTTAGTTTGTTAGTGGTATGTTTTTTCAGAAATAACTTAAAAGAGCGACCGGCTAATTGTTTTAATGAATCTTCTAGAAAATTCATGCCAAGCAAAAAGATGGCTACGCCTGCTAATAATTTCCAAATTTCCGTTTGAAACAGCATTATTGGGATTTCGTTTGCTATAAAGTTCCCGAATATTCCGGCACAAAAACTGACTTTAATCAAGTTAATCTGCCATTATTCTCATTAGCTTATTTGGATAAGAAATGATAAATTGATAAACAAAAAGCCAATGTCTTCAGGCAATTTCATGATAGCCACTTCAAATTATATCACGAACAATAAAGTAAAACTTGTTCGGGGAGGGAAAACTTATTTTGATTTGCTGCTAAAGCTGATTGCTGAAGCGAAAGAGAGCATCCACCTGCAAACCTATATTTACGACGATGACGAAACAGGAAAAATGGTAACATTTGCTTTAAAAGAGGCAGTAAAAAGAAAAGTAGAAGTGTATGTAATGGCAGATGGATATGCCTCACAGGGTTTATCAAAAGAGTTTATTGATGATTTACAAAACAGCGGGATTCGGTTTCGTTTTTTTGAGCCCATTTTCAGAAGTAAATATTTTTATTTTGGAAGAAGACTCCATCACAAACTTTTTGTAGTGGATGCCCGTTATGCAATGGTAGCCGGAATAAATGTCAGTAACCGTTACAATGATATGCCGGGTAAGCCAGCCTGGTTTGATTTTGCTTTATATGCTGAAGGAGAAATTGCCCGGCAGTTATGTGTTTTATGCTGGAAAACATGGAAAGGATTTATTCCCGGTATGGGCATAACTCCCTGTGAAGAACGGGCATTAGGGTTTACTATCGGCCAAGAAGACAATAGCCTGGTTAGAATGCGACGCAATGATTGGGTAAGAAGAAAAAACCAGATTTCAAAGACTTATATTGAAATGTTTACTAAAGCCCGATCGCATATAACTATATTATGCAGTTATTTTTTACCCGGACGTGTAATTAAAAGGAATATTCTGAAAGCTGTTAAACGGGGAATAAAAGTAAAAGTAATTATGGCTGGCCTTTCCGATGTAAAAACGGCTAAACTGGCTGAACGTTATATGTATGACTGGTTGTTGCGAAATAAAGTTGAGATTTATGAATACCAGGAAAATGTTTTGCATGGTAAAATAGCCGTGTGCGACAGTGAATGGATGACGATTGGTTCCTATAATGTGAATGATATAAGCGCTTATGCAAGTATTGAATTAAATCTTGATGTAAA
>JBLMVP010000080.1:0-2721 GCA_050256755.1 Sphingobacteriales bacterium
TGTAAAGTTTGAATCACCACCTGAAAAAGTAGGGATGAAACAATTGGAAGAAATTGCCGTTAAATTTCCAGTCGTTACAGATAAAGGGTTGTAAGTGGCTCCAACAGGAACAATAACTGTAATAGCATTTATTATAGATGAAGAAACAACAGCTTTTACTGCGCCAAAATATACAATGTTATTTGCCGAAGTATTGCTAAATCCGGCTCCGTTAATTACTATTTGGGAACCGGCAGGTGCAGCCGTTGGTGAAAATGAAGTAATAACAGGCTGGGATTTTATAATGTTTGCAAATGATACCAGCAGGAAAGAGAGAATATAAAATTTCATTTCGTGATAAGGTTGAGTGAAGTGTTGTTTTGTTTTGTGGCTCGTCTAAAGATGAATATAGGTATTTTTTGTGTAAGGAAGAACATATCAATTAAATTAAATTTCTTTACACAATCTTGCTCCTTTTATTTAGATTTTGTAACTTACTATGGTTCGAAGTACAATTAAATTAATTTTTATGGAAGCGGGTATAATTAAAATTGATTCCGACTTAAATAAGACATTGCAGGTAAACGGTGATGAGCTGGATGTAAATAACCAGTTAAAGTTTACAGAAAAGGATAAAGCATTTCATTATGAACTGGAAGTGCCGGGTTTTAAACGCAAACAAATTCAATTAGTGTTGTTTGGAAATATGCTGCTGGTGGAAGCGTATAAAAAAGAAAAAAAATCAACAAATAAACAAAACGGTGAAGAAAGAAATGAATTTTGTTTTAAAACTATTTTAGATCTGCCTGGTGAAATTGAGCCGGGAAAAATAAAAGCATTCTATAAGAAACATATGCTGTTGCTGGAAGTTCCTAAATTAAGGCACAGCAAATTAAAGCCATTGCGAATAGCAATTCAATAAGAGCTACCAACGACTATGAAACAAAAAAGTCCCATTAAACGGGACTTTTTAATTTACCAGAATAGAATATTATATCATTTTAACTCAGTTGCAAAAGCTTGCTCTGTTATATCATCCATGCGAATCCCTAAATGACTTTCATCATAAATGCATTCTCCGTTTTTAATCAGGAGTATTTGGGGTGATTCGTGGTAAACATCAAATACTTCAGCAATCTTATTAGATAATGATCTGTAGGCAATTAAATCAAGAAAGTAAAAATCTATCACCAAATTGTTTTGATTTTTTTCCAGGCGTTGTTTAGCAACATCACTTACGGAGCAGCGGCTGCTGTGTTTGAATATAAGCTGTGGCCTTACGCCTGAATCATCAATTAATTGTTGTAATTGTGCCTCATCCAATAATTTTTTCCAGAGTATCATCTATTCTTTTAAAAATAACAAATTACTTGGTAAAAGGTTTTTTTGAATAACTGTAAGTGGAAGGGCATCCGTATTTGCTCGTAGAACAGGAGCTGATTAAAATTGCCATAAAACTTGTAAAAATAGTCAGGAGTAAAAGTTTTTTCATTGTTGGATTATTTGATTTAAAACGCTTTTTCTTTCGAAAAATTATACACAAAGCTACAATACAGACTTTTTATTTCCTATACAATAGTGCTATTAATTTCTGACCCGGGAATTTTTATTATTAATCTTTCTTTATCAGTCGTTTAGGATGAAAAATATATAAGTACATTTGCACTTTCACTCAAAATATGACAGATCATCAATTAAACATATTTGATAAACAAAAAGAACACAATAAACATTCCATGAATTTACAGTTAACCCGCCCGATTGCTTTTATTGACTTAGAAACTACCGGAACTAACCTTGGCACCGACAGGATTGTAGAAATTGCAATCGTTAAAATACAACCCGATGGTACCAGGCAGATTAAACGGAAATTGATAAACCCTGAAATGCCAATTCCTCCCGGTGCTTCAGATATTCATGGAATCACAGATGATATGGTTAAGGATGCGCCTGCATTCAGGCAGGTGGCTAATGAAATAAAACAATTCCTGGATAACTGTGATTTTGGTGGATATAATTCCAACCGTTTTGATATTCCTTTATTAATGGAAGAGTTTTTGAGGGTGCCTTTGGATGTTGATATGAAAGGAAGAAGGATGGTAGATGCTCAGAAGATTTTTCATATGATGGAACAACGTACTCTTGGAGCTGCCTATAAATTTTATTGTGGCAAGACATTAGAAGATGCACACAGTGCAGAAGCCGATGCAACAGCAACCTGGGAAATACTGGATGCGCAATTGGAGAAATATCCTCAAATAGGAAATTCGGTTGAGGCAATTGTAAAATATACCGGAGAAGATAATATTGTTGATTTTGCACGCCGCTTTATTATGGAAAATGAGAAAGAAATTTTTAATTTCGGAAAACATAAAGGAAGATCTGTGGAAGATGTATTAAAAACCGAACCTCAATATTACGATTGGATGATGAAAGGAGATTTTCCCCTGCACACCAAACAAAAGCTCACCGAAATATTGAATCGCACCCTGTTAAAAAAGAATTAAAACACTTTTTAAAAAAAATTAATAAGCTGTTTGTTTTGATATTGTACTTTAGCTAAGTGTTTAACTAAACTTTATTGGAAAAAATTGTAATTATACCTACCTACAATGAGAAGGAGAATATTGCAAATATTCTTCAGCATGTTTTTGGTATGAATCATAATTTTCATGTGCTGGTAGTTGATGATAGTTCCCCTGATGGTACTGCTCAAATTGTAAAGGATTTGCAAGCTCAATA
>JBLMVP010000081.1:0-3489 GCA_050256755.1 Sphingobacteriales bacterium
TGAAAACCCAGTTCAAGATAACCGAGTTTTTTTCCAATCAATCTTCGTAAAAATGCATTTGCGGAATAATCACCGCTGTTGAGTCCGTTTACATAAAACTCACCATTTAATTCAATATCCCATTTTTTATTCCGGCTTTTGTTCCGGTATTCCCCATGAACAAATATGTTGTAATATCTCTTAGTGATGGTTCCAAAATCAGCTGACAGGTTTTGTAAGGAAGCCCCAAATTTTACAAATTGCTGAAGGTTCTTCATTTCGGGAAACTGGATAATGGAAAAGTCGTTGGTTATTTCTTTCCACTTATCTGTTGTATCGATGATGAATTGCTGTGGCTTACCTGTAATACCATAATTCGCAGCATAATAACTACTGTCTGCTTTAGCATCAACAAAACGATATTTATACGATGAATAACGGAGAGTATGTTCAAATCTTAATCTTGGAAAAAATAAAAGAATGGAAGCTGAATCTGTTACAATAGAATCTTTCCTGCCCAGATCGTACTGATGCCTGTATAAAAAAGTAAACTGGTTATATTTATTACCAGTTGTAACTGCGGTAGAAAAAAAGTTACGGGCTAAGCTTGTTTCGCCGCCAATATTAGTAGGAATGGTAACCCTGTCCCTTCTGTATGCTTCCTCTTTTAAAAAAGAATCATTTACAATTCCTCCATTTTCAGAAGAGGAAAGCTTGTTGCTAATAATTAAAAAATACGCAGTATATCTCCTGTTTTTGGAATTATACCAGGAAGTAAACTGGTAATTATTATGATTGGAGTTTTGCTTACTGAAAAATCCGGGGGCATTAATCAACCGGTATTGAATGGAAAAATTCCAGTTGGGTTTTATGTTTTGCGTATGTTGTACCGTTATCATTTGCTCCGACTTACTGCCGAGCATATAATTAAGCAACGAATATGGTCTTGTTGCAGTAAAAAATCTCGCTTCTTCGGGTTTATACATATAGGTATCAAATGCATGAAATCCTGCATCCCAACCAGGTTTATAATTAGGGGTAAAAATGATGGGGCGGGCAGCATTGCCATGATTACCTAAGAAAACATAATTATACGGGATAGAAAAGCGGTTATAAAAATCGTTAATGGAAGAATCAAAAGTAAAACTCCTTGTATCATCCAAATAACGAAACCTGATAGTAATCGAATCTTCAAATGGATCTCTGTGCTGTAAACTATCCAGGTTTCCTCCGGTTGCACCGGCACCGCCTGATAATCCACCAAACCTGCCGGCAAGATTACCCAGTCTTCCCTTACCTCCATAAGATGGTGGTGGTTGTGCCTGCAGCTGATTTTGCCAGTTTACTGCAATCAGTATCAGTATAATAATCCTTGAAAGATTTTTCATTCGGCGTGAAAATAATTCATTACAATTTAGAAGGTGCAAAAATTCTCTTAATTTATATTGATGCAACCATTTCCTTTACAAGCCGTGTAAGTTTCGGCTCCGCTTCTGTTGCTTTTAGTAATACTTCTTCATGTGAAATTCCCCCACTCTCCTCTTCTCTTTGCCAAACATCTGTTATAACACTTATGGCAAAAACAGGTAACCCCATATGATTGGCAGCAATTACTTCCTGTACAGTACTCATTCCTACAGCATCCACACCAATTACGTTCATAAACCTGTACTCTGCTCCCGTTTCATAAGTTGGACCCGGCACTGCTGCATAAACACCCTCTTTTAATTCAATATTTAATTTCTCACCAATTGCCCTGGCCTTATCAAAAAGCCTCTTATTAAATGGCTCGCTCATATCAGGAAACCTGGTACCCAATTCTTTTTCATTTGCACCTGTTAGCGGGTTAGGTACAAATAAACCAATTTGATCTTTTATTATCATTAAATCGCCAACCTTTAAAGAGGGATTAACAGCACCGGCGGCATTGGAAAGAATAAGGGTTTTTATTCCTAAAAATTTCATTACCCTAACGGGGAAAACAATATCAGCCGCTGCGTATCCTTCATAATGATGAAAGCGGCCGGCCATTGCAATAATATTTTTACCGCCTAATCTTCCTGTAATTAATTTACCCTTATGACCTTCAACTGTTGAGACAGGAAAATGAGGTATGTTATGATATTCAATTTCTTTTTCAATTTCAATTTCATTAACCAGGTTTCCCAAACCACTACCCAGTACTATTCCAACTTCAGGAATAGTATCAATTAGTGAGCGGATATAACCAACCGCTTCACTGATTTTAGTTAACAATTCACTCATTTAATAAAATTATACAAGGTCTGAAAATAAAAACTGGACAAACCAATTCATGGATTAATTTGTCCAGTAAGTCGGGACGACTGGATTCGAACCAGCGACCACCAGCACCCCATGCTGGTACGCTACCGGGCTGCGCTACGTCCCGAGGAAAACATCAATCAAATAACGTCAGAATCTTAAGTCTTTTAAACTGATGTGGCGGCAAAAGTAAGGCTAAAAATCCTTCGTAAAAAATGAATTCGTATTTATTTGCTCCAGAAAATCTATCTTAGCGCAACCAAATCGCCTCCCTCATAACTCATGACGATTTTAATTAAAGGTGTTCACATTACTGACCCACATTCTCCATACAACGGAACTATAAAAGATATTTTTATTGACAATGGTATCATCAGTCAAATTGCTGAAAATATTACGGTAAATGCTGATACGATTATAAATGAAAAAGGTTGTGCTGTTTCTCCCGGCTGGATGGATTTATTTGCCAATTTTTGTGACCCGGGTAAAGAATATAAAGAATCATTAGAATCCGGTGCCACAGCTGCAGCGGCGGGTGGTTTTACTGAAGTGCTGGTAATTCCAAATACTTCTCCTGCCATCACTACTAAATCGCAGGTGGAATACATTGTTCAAAAATCAAAATCGCTGCCGGTTACTATACATCCTATTGGAGCCGTTACCAAAAATATTGAAGGTAAAGACTTAGCTGAGATGTATGATATGTATAACAGCGGAGCAAAAGCTTTTAGTGATGGAACAAATTGCATTCAGTCTGCCGGGCTGTTAATAAAAGCTCTTCAATATGTAAAAACAGTTAACAGCACCATTATACAATTACCCGATGACAAAAGTATTGGGGCAAATGGCTTGATGAATGAAGGAATTGTTTCTACAAGAATGGGATTGCCGGGTAAACCAGCTATTGCAGAAGAAATAATTATTGCCCGTGATATTAAACTGGCAAGGTATGCTGAGTCAAAACTGCATTTTACCGGGGTAACCACAAAAAAATCTCTGGAGTATGTAAAACGTGCAAAAGATGGAGGTATAGCGGTAAGTTGTTCGGTAACTCCCTATCATCTTTATTTCTGTGATGAAGATTTAGCAGGTTATGATACTAACTTAAAAGTAAACCCTCCTCTCCGTACTAAAGACGAAATGCTGGGATTAAGAGAAGCGCTGAAATCAGGAGTGATAGATTGTATCGCCACACATCATCAGCCGCAACACTGGGATGATAAAACC
>JBLMVP010000082.1:0-6269 GCA_050256755.1 Sphingobacteriales bacterium
TGGATAATTAGCCCAGGTGTATTGGATAAATTCAAACTGCCTGGATATGTCTGCATTAAAACAACCAAACAATAAACCAACTTCACCGGTAGGGGTGTGATTGGTTGCAGAGCCTGTAAAATTTTCACCATACGATCTTACTCTGCGAATGATACGGTGGCGGCGGGTAAGTTTTAACGATTCAACCGGTCCTGTTTCTTCAAAATTATCTCTTGGATTGGTGCGGCGGATATGTGCGCCAAAAGGACATTTCAAACCAAGCTTATCATCTTCAATATAATTAAAATCATTATCATCACTAGTTCCCCCGGGATCTTTATCAGGATGTTTTACCAGCGGAGCACCACTGGGCCATCTTCCCATCATTTTAGCAGCGAGTTTAGTACTTTCATCCGGATTTAGTGAACCATCTTCTTTTTTTGTTTTCTCATTTAAAAAATTCCAGAAACCATCCACATCTTCTTTTAACTGGCGTAAAACAAAATAAGTACCATTACGGCCTAAGTCTTTATACCCAGAACCTTCGGCATCGTCAGTAAGCATATCGGTTTTACCCTGCTTTTCCAATAGCAATGCGGTATCCGGATAGATATGATATTCGTTTTCATAACCCATTAAAAATTCACCGGCTTTAATATTGTCATTATTAATTCCGGTTATACCGCTTCCGATAATAGCAGGTTGTGAAATACCATCACGAAAACCAAAATGTTCTTTATCATTTGGCAGCGTTTTCCCATCTAATTGATGAATTTCTTTTAACTCTGAAGAAGAAAATTTTTGTTTTAATTGTATTGCTTGATTGTTTGTTATTGATTCATCTTTCCCAAATAACATTACAATTATATCAATCCTATCAGTAGAAGGTCCGCCCCATTTCCAGTTAGAAGGATCGCTGCTGTCATAATCGCCCAATAGTCGTTGGCGATGCGGCGTTACCATCCCTTCCCTGAACTCACGGGTAAATGATTCAAGATTTGTTTCTTTCAACCCCAATGTCCTTAAACCGGTACTGGTAAATCCAATATTTAAATAATAATCAGTTGCTGTACTTTCAACATGAGTAATACTATCTGCAACTGATTCTAGAAATTCTTTTGCAGCTGTAGCATTAGTTACCTGCAACAGGAAGTATTTTGAGTTGGCCATTTCTTTATATTCCCTAATGAGAAAGCCCTGTATATCTTTCAATTCTAATTGTTCCATGCTAATATGGTTTAAAATCTTTTTAGAAATAATTGAGCCTGTTCTTCATTTAAATTCTTACGCAATTCATTCCTGATGGCAGTATTGTTATTTATATTTTTTATAGAGAGGTGATGATAGGCACTGTACCAAACCTGTGTAGGAATTTGTGTGCTTCGGCTCCACGCTAAAAAATGTTCTTCGTCATAGGCGCCGCCGGGGAAAAAGAAATTTGATTTGTGAAAATTTACCGTTTTTAATATACCTGTTAATCCAAGAAACTTTGTTTTTGGAAAATTTACTGTGTTACTGAAAATACCGGTTAATCCCCATCCGGATTTATCTATAAAATCACCAAGGTATTGCTGCCAGGATCCGTCAAAATTACTGAAGAACAGGACATGCTTGTTATTGTCAATCAAAACCCATCGGGCAAAATGAATAGTGGGGATGCCCATCAATTCTCCTTTAACAAACAAATTCTTAATTAAAGTTCTGCCCAGCAACATCATCGCATGGAAAGTAATTAATCTGGCCCACCCCGGTTTCATTACCACAGCTTGTGTAAATTGATTTTGCGGGAACAAGTCTTCATATTCTTCCAGCTTACTCACTTTACTGTCAGGTATCTGGCTGAGGGTAATAGTTCCATTTTTATCTCTGCGTTCATGAAACAAATGAATATACAGCACCCATAAAAGTATAATAGGAAGCAATACTAATGCTACCAGGCTTGCAAAAAACAAATTGAACCATTTAATGCCAGGCGCTTCTGCTCTTTGTTTACTCCATTCAAATTCAGGTTTTGAGTCTATTTCTTTCAAAATAGCCTGGTGTACTTCTTTAGCAGATTTTCCATCCCATTTATTGTTGTTAAGAAAATGCCAGATGTGATTCTTTAATTTATCTTCCTGCTGAATTTGTTTTAAACTACGTCCCGGCGCCCCTATATAAAAGGCGGTGGTATCTACTCTCCATTTTAAAAGATAATTTTTCCTGCTTTCCGTATTTCTAGCAGCCGGCTCTGGATATCCTTCGCAGCAGGCATATAATTCATCGAAATACTCGGGAAATACAGATGAAAGACCCTCTACATGCTCCTCCTCAGTACCATCAAAATTAGAAGAGAAGACCAATCTCACAGGGATGGGGAAAGCAGTTGGATCCCGGAAAGAATCTTCTTTAAGTATAAACCAACGGGCATAGTGCAGAGTGCCTAGCTTATCAAACCGCTCATTTAACCCATGATTAAGACCAACTTTAAATCTGTGCAGTATTTCAGTAAGTTCATCCAGTTTAGCCATTCTTACCGGGGTAAGCAATGTTAACGGGTTCTGTTTAATCATGTTGGACAGGTTTATAATTAAATACTAAACAGCTTTAAACAATTTAGCTAAAATAGTGAAATTGCATTGGCTGAGATTATTAGCCACAGAAATTAATTTAGCTTTACATTCAGTAACGGAAAGGTGTAACTTGTCAAAGGTTAAAGCAACCGGAGATACAATTTAAGAAAAACAAGCTTATTGCAATAATATAACTTGAAATAAGCTGGTTTTGTAATAATTTTAAATATACAGCATTTGCTGAAAAAATCATAAACTTAAGACGTTTACCTTCCAAACTTTACGGTAATGATCAAAAATATAGACCACACAAATGTTATTCATTACGGTACAGATTCATTGATTATAAAAACTGCTAACGAAGGACTGGGTAAACCTTTTTGTTATAAAATACTTACAGAAGAATTTCCCGCACCGGAAACATTAGCCCAGCTTGATAACGAATTTGAAATATGTTCTAAAACAAAATGCAGCAGTATCCGCAAGGCATTTAGTAAAGAAAAACAGGAAGAACACAACGCAGTGGTATTTGAGTATATTGAAGGAACAGATCTCAGCAAATACTTCGGGACAGAAAAAGATGATATCCTGAAACAATTGCACCTGGCAACGGGTATAGCCACGGCCCTGGCGGAGTTACAAAAAGAAAATATTTTTCATCGTCGCATTATCCCTTCCAACATTATTATTGAAAATGCTACCAATAAAATTTTCTTTATCGATTTTGCCTTAGCAACTGAAGGAAATATATATGACCAGGGACAGGTTACCCTTTTGGACAAACAAACCGAAGTATTAAAATACCTGGCACCTGAACAAACCGGTCGTATAAACAGAGCTATTGACAACCGGGCCGATTTGTATTCACTCGGAGTAATTCTTTACCAGCTTTTCACCGGCAATGTTCCATTTGACAGCAGGGAGGGAATGGAATTAATATATGCTCATATTGCTAAAACACCAATTGAACCTTTTAAAATAAATAGTAAAATACCAAAAGTAGTTTCAGATATAATAATGAAACTGCTGGCGAAAAACGCTGAAGATCGTTACCAGTCTGCATACGGAGTAAAATACGATTTAGAGAAATGCCTGGAACAATTTCTTTCCAAAGGAAAAATTGAGCCCTTCGATATAGCTGGTTCAGATTTTTCAGGAAAACTGTATATCCCGGAGAAATTATATGGCAGAGACAAAGAAATAAGCTATTTATACCAGCTATTTGATAATTCAGCTAATGGGCGAAAAAACACTGTTCTTGTTTCCGGTTATTCCGGCTGTGGTAAATCGGCACTTATTGAAACGCTTCAAAAACCTGTTAAGCAGAAAAATGGGTTTTTTATTAAAGGAAAATTTGACCAGATAAGTTCTGATACTCCTTATTCCACTTTTGTAGAGGCCTTTAATGAATTAATTCAATTAATTCTAACCGGAGATGATGCCTACCAGCAGAAATGGAAAAATAGATTTACGGAATCAATGGGCAGCTCGGGTAAAATTTTAACTGAATTTATTCCCGGAATAGAAAACCTGATAGGCAAACAATCCGATGTACCGGTATTAAAAGGTATTGAAGCACAAAACAGGTTCAATTATGAATTTATCCGGTTCATTAAAACTATTGCTGATAAAAATCATCCGCTGGTAATCTTTGTTGATGATTTACAATGGGCAGATGTTTCTTCACTCAATCTCTTTAAAATAATTGCAGAAAGCAGGGATATTGAATATGTAATGTTTGCAGGGGCTTACCGTAAAAATGAAATTGATGAAGATCACCCGCTTGCCAAAAGACTAAAAGAAATGGTTGATGAAAAGGTGCCATTTAAGGAAATGGATATTGCCGATTTATCTTATGATGATACTAACAGGCTGATTTCAGAATCCTTGCATACCGGACAGGAGAATGCCTCTTTTCTTTCTGATATTATTTATAATAAAACCAAGGGTAATGTCTTCTATACAAGGCAGTTTTTAAAATCTGTATACGATGAAGGTCTTTTGCATTTTGATTTTGACAATTCTAAATGGCAATGGAATGCGGACCTTATTATGCAAATGAACGTTTCCGGTAATGTGGTTGATTTAATGACAGCCTATATTCAGAAATTACCCGAAGAAACACTGGATTTACTGGAAACTGCTTCCAGTATTGGTAACAGGTTTGACAAGAGAACTCTTTCGTTAATAAAACAGGTAAGTGAAAAGAAAATAGAAACCTTATTAAACCTATCTGTAACAGAAGGTTTACTTATACCATTTGGGTCTGAATATAAATTTGCACATGACCGGATTCAGCAGGCTATTTATTCACTCATACCTGACCAGGAAAAAGAAATTCTTCACTTATTAAATGGTAAACGGTTAACAGCCCATTACACACAAGCTGAATTGCAGGATAAAGTTTTTGAACTGGTTAATCAATGGAATCTTGGGGCAGAACAGATTACCGAAAAAAAAGAAAGATACTACCTTGCTAATCTGAATAAAATGGCCGGGCATAAGGCATCGGACTCTACGGCGTATCCACAGGCTTTGCAGTATTTTGAAAAGGGGATAAACATGTTTGATGAATCAGATTGGGAAACCAATTATGATGTGCTGCTACAACTTACCGCAGATGCTGCAGATGCTGCTTATCTCTCCGGGGAATACGATAAAGTTGATAAGTATGTAAACAGCCTGCACCAGCACAGTAAATCATTAATAGATTCAGTAAAAGGGCATGAAATAAATATTAAAAAACTGATTGCCCAAAACAAGCCATTGGAAGCTGTACAGCTTGGATTAACAATTCTAAAAAAACTGGGAATAACTCTTCCGCTTAAACCGGGGAAATTAATTGTCTTTAAAGATTTGATGCAAACAAAATGGTTGCTCAAAAATAAGTCGCCGGAATATTTCAATAATTTGCCTGAAATGAAAGATGCCGAGAAGAATGCCGCCATGCGAATTTTGTCGGATATTACTTCAGCATCTTATTTTGCTGTACCTAATCTTGTTCCACTGCTTGTTTTTAAAATGGTAAGCTTAACTGTAAAGCATGGGCTGTCAAGAAAATCGCCATTTAGTTTTGCAGCTTATGGTTATATACTGAGTGTATTTTTAAATGAAATAGACAAAGGGATAAGCTTTGGCGAAATTGCGCTCCACCTGGCAAAAAAAATAAATGCTGAAGAATTGATTGGTTCCATTCTGGCCACTAACAATATTTTTCTGGTCCACTGGAAAAAACCAGCTTCCGATTTAATTCATGACCTTGAAAAAGCATTTAAAAATTCATTGGAATCAGGCGATAATGAATATGCGTCTTATTCAGCTCACAATATTGTCTACCAGTTATTCTTATTGGGAAATCCATTACTCAAACTTTCCAAAAGGGCTGAAGTACTGGATTTACAAATAGAAAAATTTAAACAGGATCTTACCTTAAAACGGCTACGCTTATTTCGTCAGTCAATTTCAAACCTGCTTGAAACAACAGAACATCCGGATATACTAAAAGGAAGGATTTTTGATGAATCGGAAATGGATATTATTGATGTTACCAAAAGCAATGAAATATATTTTCAAAATTTATACATCCAAAAGCTACAACTTGCTTTAATATTTAACTTTAATGACCATGCAAAAAAATATGTAACGCTGGCAGAACGGTTCCAGGAAAGTGTAAAAGGAACTACCATTTATCCATTGCTGTATTATTACAGGTCGTTGGCAATAGCAGATTTTTCTGTT
>JBLMVP010000083.1:0-9133 GCA_050256755.1 Sphingobacteriales bacterium
ATCCTTCCAGTTTGTATTGGTATTGCACTTTATCAGGATTCGAATAATATAACCCGGCAAAACTGAAAGTAAAATTATTCTGATCGTAACTGAAAATGTTTTTGACAAAATAATCAACCGGTTGAAGAAAAAGAGAAACCTCATCCAGTACTGTAGCTACCTGCGCATGGTTTTTATTTTCCTGCAGATTATAGCTGAAGACACCATTAGAACCGCTGAAATAGATATTCCCTGCTTCATCTTTAGTTATGCAATTGAGTGTTTCATTTGGTTCATCAATACCCGCTTCCTTGTTTAAATAATACACCAGCCCGGTTTCTGTATTTAAAATATCTACACCCTTTTTGTTAGTGATAAGAATATTTCCATAGTTATCCGCAGCAAGTGAAGAAATAGATAAGTCACTTAATCCTTCCTGTATACCAAAATTGGTGAATTGTTTTCCATCGTATTTATACAGGCCGGCACTGTTCGTACTGAACCATATATTGCCTCTGCTGTCTTCGGTAATGGAGTATATTACTTCGTCTGTAAGCCCGTTCTTTTTACTGTAGTTTTTAAAGCTGCCATTTTCATATACAGCTATCCCTTTTCCATCGGTGCCAAACCAAACACGGTTTTTTGAATCTACAAAAATGATATAAATATAATTGGTACCAATACCGCTTACCTCATTATAATTAGTAAAATTATAATTGGCATTGATGGTTGCATTGTTATCATTTAAACTGCATTTAATGGCACCAGCCAGACTTGAAATCCAGATGTCATTCCCCCTGCCGGCAATTGACAGGATACTGCCGTTATACAGTAAATTGTCTTCTTTTACATTCCTGTAACGGCCATTATCGGGGTTTAAAATGAAAATTCCCTTTCCCATTGTTCCTATCCAGATATTTTTGTATGGATCTTCGTAGAGCGAAGTTATTTCTGTTTTTTCATCTATTTCTTTAATAGGAAATATTCCATCGGGAGTTGATGTATTATTTTCAATAAGAAAGCGCATGATCTTTTTATCAGATGAGATCCACAGGTATTTAGTGCCGTTGAATGATTTAGATGATAAAAGAGCATGAACTTTTGTTGGATCTGCTAAAGAAGGCGGTATAAGATTTATTGCTTTGTTTCCTGAAATAAGACTCAGTTTATTTTCATAACTAATCCATGTGTTCCCTTCGTTATCATTTAATGTTTGGGAAATATTGCCAGTTGTTATTGGTTTATTATTCAAATAGAAAATATTTGTTTCCTTTTTAAAAACTCCGCTGTATAAGCCGATGTCCGTCGCTACTGTAAAGCTCGCATCACTAAAACCAGTGCTGTTTACCTGTCCGATGTTAAGCTCAGGAGCGATTGGTTTGCTTGCAGACAAATTGTTTTTGTTTAACCAGAACAAGCCTTTATCCTGTGTGCCTGCCAGAAAGCTGTTATTTCCTGAACTTTTAATGACTCTTATAATATTATCAGGCAATCCATCAGCGCTGGTAAACTTATTTATTTTCTTTTTTTCTCCTTCCCAGTGACAAAAGCTGATTCCCTGGTCAGTCCCTGCTAAAATGGTTCCTTCATTGTCTGTTTCAAGATCATATACATAATTATCAGTTAAGCCATCATCTGTATTCCAGTTATAAAGTTTGTTATTTTTTAAACAGAAAATTCCTTCACCACTGGTGGCAATCCATATGTTTTTGTATTTGTCTTCAATTATATCATTTACTGCAACTTTTGGAGTGCCTTCCTGTGGAGTATATTTTTTTGCTTCATTGTTCGCAATTATATATATCTGTCCTGTGCTTAATCCAACCCAAAGCCGGTTGTTGATTTCACTGATGCATGATACAGGATATTCTTTAAGCGTATCATTCAGTGGTATTTTTTTAAAGTTCACCCCATCAAAACGGTACAAACCTTCATTGGTTCCGGCAAATATCCAGCCTGAATGGTTACAAAAAAGGCGGGAAATTTTTATGGTGCGGTTGGTTTCTTCAATACTAAATGTTTTATTGATAATATTTTGGGCATCAGAAGTTGACACAAACAGCAGGATAAGTGCTATAGCAACAATTGCAATTATATTTCTCTTTAAATAAAACATTTTCTTATTTAGGGAGTAATTGGGCCGATACTTCCACTTTTATTTCATTTGCTAATTTTTCACTCACTACTTTGGGTATTAAAATTTTGTGGTCGTTTAATAAAACAGTAAAACTGGATTTTATAAAAATGGAATTCTCTTTTATTTCCAGTTCACTTTTAATAATTCGTTCCTGTTCTATACCATGTAGTGATAATAATCCCTTGGCTCTTATGGAATGCTTACCGGGAGAATCAAAATTAATATCTTCAATAATCTTTCCGACAAAACCTGCTTCCGGATACTTCTCACTTTCCATGTAGTTTTCATTAAAATGTTCCCGTTGAAGCGGGCTGTTAAATCCTTCGAAAGAGCGAATGCGGATTTTAAAGGCAAAAGTTTTTTTATCTGTATCAATAGCGCCTTTTAATTCTTTGGATGAAGCACGGATAAACTCTAAAGGTGCGTCGGATTTGAAGTTTATGTTGCCTGTGCCGGTAATAAAAATAGCAGGGATTTTAAATGATAAACCCAACAGGCTGATGATTAATAATATGAAAAGCATTTTTTTCATATTTATATATTAGTTGCTACTTAATTGTTTTTTGGCTTTTTTTATCGTGAACACTCTTGAAATATTAAAGCCAAACAAAATATCTCCTTTACCCCAGGAACCTTTGGTTTCAGTTATTAATGTATTTTCCGTCATTCCATTGGCATTTGTAAAGTGTAATTGAAATACATGCCCGCCAGTTTCTATATCAAAACCAACTGAAAGTGCATTTTTAGTATCAGAAAATTTATGCCCGGGAATTTGGTAATAATATTCAACATTAAAACTTATTCTTTTGCTTAACTTTTGCCGGCCTCCTATACCGATGGCAAAAAGATCATTAGGATCCGTGGCTTTTTCAACGAGATTCTCATGCACCCATGTGGGCATGACCTGTAATGAAGTGTTTTCAGAGAATTTTCTCCCCACCAGCAACTGATGTGCATATGCAAGACGGGAAGAAAAATAATGTTGCCAGTTTGGGTTCTCCCATTTTAACGTTTGGAGCATTACAGAGGAAACCCAGTTTACTGTTACCGGGATATTATGTTTGCCCCGGGATTGCCAGAGTATTTTATATTTAAAAAAACTATCAAACTGTTTTTCGTAAGTACTTCTGCCAATACCAACCATCAGCCTGTTGGAAATACCATAGTCAAATCCCAGGCGCATAGTGGCATTGTCTAATCCAAAAAATTCATAAGCCCCTTTATTAAGTGCTCCAAACCGGTGTGAAATACGGACATCCAAAATACCTTTCCATGTGTTTTCAACTGAATGCCCGCTGATAAGCCGGGTTGATTTGAATGTGGAATAAACTTTTTCTGAAGTTTCTTTATTTTCTTTCTTTGTTTGATCATCCAAAAGTTTTGATAAGTCAACATCCTGTGCCTTTATAAGCACAGAAATTGACATACAAAACCCAAGGAGGATGTATTTAAAAGAAGTATTCATTTTTTTGAACGAGGTGCTTATCCTTTGTATAGCTGATAATCACAATCTACAGTAATCTGTATTGTCTCCGCAATTCTTTTGGTAACCATAACAGGCACATTTACATTGTAGTCTTTTAATTTAATTATAAAAACCGATTTGGCATTTACTTTCTCTCCATTAACTGTTATAGTTGCTGGACTGCTAATTTTTTGCGTTACTCCATGAATGGTTAAATCGCCTTCCACTGTAATAGAATAAGAGCCATTTTTTGATAAAGTTACCATAGTCATGTCTTTAATTTTTCCTCTGAAGTTTGCTTTGGGATATTTATCCGAATCCATGTAATCTTTTTCATTAAAATGATCCTGCATGGAGGCCTTTTTGAAATGAAAACCTTTTACAAGTAATTGAAATTCTATATCCCCGGTTTGAGCATTTATCTTACTGGCTACATCATTTGTTCTTGCATCAATATCTTCCAATGGCGTTTTTGAAAAAAAACTGATTTTCCCATTTTTAGTAAAATAAACTGATTGTGTTTTTCCATTAAAGGTAACAGCCAAAATTAACAATACTGGCAGAATACATTTTTTCATTTTTTTTATTGTTTTATTTAATTATAAGGTGCACCATTTCTTACCCATGTTCTGAAAGCTGCAATATTGCATGAACCCAACTGAGGATTATTTTTAGGCATAGGGGAAAATCCGGGAAAATGGGAAACTGCCCCAATTAAACGACCCTGGTCAACTTTTGCTTTAACACCTTGGTAGGTTTCCAGGCTAAAACCTGCGGAAGGGGTTAGCCCGCCATGACATTCCAAACAATTAGTCGCAATTATAGGTTTAATAGTTGCAGAATAAGTTACATTGGTTGAATCACAAGCCGCTCCGTAGAGCAACTCTTCTTTATCATAATAACAACTGTTCAGTAAAATTACAGATACACAAACCAGAAAAGATAACTTTATGCTTTTAGTTATTCGGAGTACCAGCATCAATCCATTTTTTTATTTGAGTAATCTGGCAGTCAGATAATTTATTTCCATTGTATGGCATAGCGGTATAACCGGGGGTTTGGGCCTGAGTTTGAGCTATGGCAATATATAATTTGCCGCTTAATGCAACGTCTTTAATTTCCGAATAGGTGGTAAGTGCAAAACCACCGGCCATTGTTGGGCTGCTGTGGCACCCTGCGCATCTGTTTTGAATAATTGGTTGTACGGCGCCGGAAAAAGTAAATATATTTTCATCACACGATTGAGTACAGGTGGTATTTTTAGCGCCCTGGTCAATCCATTTTTTTATTATATCTTTTTGTGCTTGTGTAAGTGGCAGATGATCAGTGGGTGGCATAATCTCGTTTGAGTCAGTTGTTGTAATAACTTCATATACCCTGCTTTGGGAAGAGTTCCATGGTATTATTTCAGATCTTTTATTATTATAATTACTGCAAATATTATCATAGGTATTCAGCATCAAATCTTTTTCATGTGTAATATCATCATGGCAACCGGGCTTTGCACAATTGGTTTGCATAATTGGCAGTATATCTGTTTTAAAACAAATTTCGTTATTGTTTGATACAGGAATGGTTGGTATGGGATCGACAGTTGGGGGGAAAAGTGCATCATGTTTACATGCATTCAAAAACAGGATGCTCAAAATAATTACTATTTTATTTATTGTTTTCATTAATTATTTGATGATATAGCAACGGGTTAAATATACATCCATCATATACCCGGTGCACATTCCTTTAAGTGTAATTGTTGTTCCGGCTGTAAAATTTGCTGACTCTCCTTCCATCGTACAGTGAATGCTGTTAATTGGGTCATCAGTATTTAATGTTACGGTAACCTGGCCTTCCTGGTTCTTGGCCGTTTCTTTTATTTTGCCTGTTACGGATAATATCTTGCCAATATATTTTTTATTAGCTGTTTCTTCCGCTGTTGCATATTCCTGCATTAGGCCGGCTGCATTTATACTGATGGCCTCTGCATCCCTGATATTATCTTCTGCCTTGTTATATTTTGTGTAGGCTATATAAGCGGCAATTCCACCAAGGGCAATAAGTATAAATGCAAGGATTTTTTTCGACTTTTTCATTATCGCGTGGTTATAGAATTATAAAGTTAAATAAGCATAACGTAAAAAGGATATAATTTCACTGAACAGGGATAATATCTTGCTGAACGGGAAGCATAATTGAATTTACGGGAGCGGTTATTTATTTATGCATATAATTTTCCACCGGGAGCCTGTTTTGCAAGCTGCGGGCCAGGGTTAATTCATCTGCATATTCCAGTTCCCCGCCAAAAGCAATACCGCGGGCAATGGTCGTAATTTTTATGGGAATATCTTTTAGTTTCTTCTGGATATAATAGATAGTAGTATCGCCCTGGATGGTTGGGTTAAGGGCAAAGATGAGTTCTTCCGTTTTTTCTTTTTGAATCCGGTTAACCAGCGATTCGATAGTCAGTTGTTCAGGACCGATTCCATCAAGAGGGGAGATGATGCCACCCAATACATGATACAGCCCATTAAATTGCTGGGTGCTTTCAATAGCAATAACATCACGGATATTTTCTACTACGCAAATTATTTCCTGTTTACGGGATGGGTTGCTGCAGATATTGCAAATTTCTTTATCTGATATATTATTACAACGGGTGCAGAATTTTATTCCTTCCCGCATTTTAGCAATGGTTTCGCTGAAGAGGGTTACTTCTTCAGGCGATTGTTTTATTAAATGTAATATTAGCCGTAAAGCTGTTTTTTTACCAATACCGGGGAGTTTGGCAAATTCATTAACCGCATTTTCAACTAATGTGGAAGAAAAAAACATGCGGCAAAGATAACGTCAATTTCTCTTTGAAGTTTTGCAGGGTATAAATAATAAAATTATACTTTTGAAGTAAACTTATCATTTATGCGAAAACTTCTTTTGTTGAGTACTCTGATTCTTTTTGCTTTTATTCTTGCAGCCCAGAAAAAATTTTATCCTGGTTATATTGTTCGGAATACCGGTGATACAATACCCGGCTTTATTGAATATAAGGGATGGGCTTTTAATCCTGATAAAATAATTTATAAAAAAGATTCTGCAGGAAATAATGAAAACACTTTTACAATAAGGGACCTGCAGGGCTTTGGGATACCGGGTATTGATAGTTATGAAAAATATAACTGTAATATAAGTATAGATAATACAGATATTGGCAGCCTTGGAACAGGGCCTTCAAATGAATCTGTAACTAAGGAGGTTTTTCTTAAAACAATTTCAATAAATCACACGCTAAAACTATACGTTTTCAGAGATAAAATTAAAGAGAGATATTATTTTAAAGAAGCTGGTGACAGCCTGCCACAGGAACTTGTGTACAAAATCTATTATCAGCATAAGAATGAGAGTAGCGTAATAAAAATAGAAACATATAAAAATTAAATTCAAACGCTATTAGAGAAGTATTCTGCCAATACAAAATACCTTGGCACTCTTAATTACCTGGCCTATGACTTACAACCAATATTACGTATCCTGTCTTATATAAATTCCGGCAGCAACGCTGAAGAAAATAAGACGGAAGGATTAAAAAAACATTCTAAAGCCAGGTTCCTGTTTATGCTTAATGGAGGAGTAGTTTTATACAAATATAAAACTGATAATAGCGGTTATAATGTTTTGGAATCGGGCATACAGGTTACACCGGTATTTGGAGCAGGGTTTGATATAATTCCAGATAAGTTTAAAGAAAAATTATTTATAAGATTTGATATAAATTTTATATCAACAAAATTTAAAAAAGAAAAAAGTGAAAATGGTACTCCTTTTAATACAGTAACACAAAGGAGTATTTCAGATGAGTTGATTTCTTTTATGCCAAGTCTTAATTATATTGCTTATAACAAATATTACATAAAAATATATTTTGGAGCAGGGCTTGGGTATGGACTTAGTTTAAAAACAAAAGAAATAAATAATACAAAATATTACAACGGGACGGTTTACGCTGGTCAAACTAATGATGTAATAAGAGATGGTATTGATAGTTACCCACAAGGCAATTTACTAACCGGAGTAGTATTAAAGAACAAAATTCAGTTATATGCTGTTTATGAATTGATAGGAAGATTTTTAGATGCTCCAAGGCAGACACAAATTAAGGTTGCTTTTAGTTTTTAGCTTTCCTGAAATGTGTTCAAAATTATAAAGTGTGGCAGAGATAATTTCATTTTCTTTATTCCTTTAAATCAATAGTGTTTTCGTTTTCCCAATTGGGTTTGATGGTGATTTTAATTTCTATAGGTAAAACTTTTTCCGGCTGCTTATGTTTGCCGAAAAATTCACCCGCATCCCAAACGCCATTCTTATTATCATCAAATAAAATTCTTACTTCGTATTCTCCGGGATTAACCAGTTTTTCAGACCAGACAGATTCCGAAATAATTACAGTTTTTACAACTTTTTCCTGTTGGATGAATTGCAGAACAGGGTTTCTCTCTTTGTTTAAATTATCAAACTTTAAACGGAGGCTTCCATACTCTTCTTCTCTTTTGGCCACAAACTGAAGCGTATCATTTTTAATTAGTTGATTGCCCATTGTATCTGCTGCAAAATCTTTTAAAGCAATAATTTTATATGGCATACCCGGTTGCCAGTTGTGTTGCAACGTTATTTTTTTATTAGTACTGTCTTTTATCCAGCGATAATTGGTAACGGGCTGATTACTGGAATCAGTAAAAGAAATTTTAGTGGAATCAAAATATTTAAGCGGCCTGTTAAAAATCATTTCCAGCGGGGCTATTAAGCTTTGCCTGTTATTTTCAAGATTGGTACTTAGTAGTAATTTTTTGTCAATTTTGGCGGTGCTTGTACCGGTTGCAGGTTTTGGTATTTCCTTTTCTTCTGCATAGGCGTATAATATTACCGGTTTTGTAGAATCAGTGATATTTATTGATTCGTTCAAAAAAGCAAAAATTTCTGATTTCTGATCGTACTGTTTGTTGCCGTTAACATCTTTTAATGCATAAACTGCAAATATGCCGGCAGGTAAATTGGTAAACCGAAAGCCGCCATCGCCTTTTAAACGGGTGTAATAAAATGGTTTTAGTTTGGCAACAGCAGAGTCATCTGTTCTTTTGTATAAGGTTACAATTAAAGTGCTGTCAGCTTTTCCTGTTTCAGCCATTATCACTTTTCCGGATAGTTCTTTTGTATCAATAGTATTACCGGTGGAAAAAACAAATTTAAAATCTCTTAATACATTCCCTTCATTAATATCTTTTATGGCTTTGCCAAAATCAATACTGTAAGTTGTATTGGGTAAAAGAGAGTCTTTCAGTTTTACTGTTAAGGTTCTTAATCTTGATTCTACCTGAGCCTGTTTGGTTGGATTAGGAGAAACAATCACATTTTCGAAAGGATTATCCAGTTGAATAAATTCATTAAACTCAATAGTTATTTTATTGCCAGAAAAATTAAGGACAGCACCTTTGGGAGACGATTTTAGCCGAATAGGAGGAAGGGAATCCCTCTCACCACCAGCTGGAGGAACGATATCGGCACAG
>JBLMVP010000084.1:0-5105 GCA_050256755.1 Sphingobacteriales bacterium
TTTTGACCCACACCAAAATATTCGCCTACTGTTGTAAGGGCAATATAAGTGGTAACCAGTCCCCCGATAATTAATACGGCTACCTGTATTACATCTGTATAAGCCACTACTTTCATCCCGCCTAAAGATATAAGCAATGCAAAAATTGCGAGCCCTAACATTATGACATGAAGATACTGACCACCTGCAAGGCCATTAATGGCCACTGCACCCAAATATAAAATAGAGGTGAGGTTTACAAACACATACAGGAATAACCAAAACACTGCCATGATTAAAGCCACCGATTCATTATACCTTGTCTTTAAAAATTGTGGCATGGTATAAATATGATTCTTCAGGTAAACCGGAATAAACCATACTGCAACAATAAGCAATGCAACAGCAGCTATCCATTCATAGGCAGCAACAGCTATACCCAAAAAGAATCCTTCTCCACTCATTCCGATAAACTGTTCCGCAGAAATATTGGATGCAATCAAAGAAGCTCCGATAGCCCACCAGGTTAATGTACCTTCTGCAAGGAAATAGGCTTTGGCATCGTGTTCATTCTTTTTACGTTTACGGTAAATAGTATACCCGTATCCTGCAACAATCATAAAATAAACAATAAAAACCAGGTAATCGGCAAAAGCAAGATTCTTATTCATGCAGAGAAAATTTGGGTGGTTTTTTAAAACCGAAAATATAATTATAGATTTAATTAATTACCTGTAATATACTTCACTCCCGCGAAGTTCATTTTTAAATTGATATAAATCTGCTTGTTTACCGATGCGCACCAATTCAATTCCGGCCATTTCTGCAAAATCTTCCATATGTTCAGAACCGGGGTTTTGACGGTAACAGGTATGATGTGCACCTCCTGCCAATATCCATGCTGCACAACCATCATTCATATTAGGATAAGGTTTCCATCATACGCTTGCTGCCGGAAGCTTGGAAAACGGTGAATAGGATTAACAGCTATCACTTCATTTACTATCAAACGGCAACGGTTAACCCTGTCAATTACGAATGCCATTATAAGTAAACCATTTAATTGCTTTTACACCATCTTGATCATTGGCACTTTCACAATAATAGTTGGATGAATAGCAGCCAGTACCTTACCTTCTTTAATGATGCTATCAAAATCAGTTAACAAAAATCCTGCGCTGATATCACCATCAGCTAATTCACAAATTGCAGCGTTATGTTTCAGTACTGCTGCCACATCCGAAATGCCTTCTTTAGCCATAAGCGAAGGATTGGTAATAACACCACTTAATATTCCTGGTTCGCTTGCTTCTTTAATTGGTGCCAGGTTGGCTGTCACGATAAAAAACTTCATTAATAATTTTATTTTAATGAATTCACTGAAACTTTATATTTCGTAACAGTATGATATTTTTCTCCCGGTTTTAATATAGTGGAGGGGAAATTCGGTTTGTTTGGAGAATCAGGGAAATGCTGTGTTTCCAGGCAAAGACCTGTATGTATTTGAATTGCCTTTCCATCACTCGTTTTTATCGTTCCGTCCAAAAAGTTGCCTGAATAAAATTGAAGCCCGGGTTCTGTTGTATATACCTCTAATTTTCTTCCGCTTACAGAATCTGATAGAGTTGCTGCCAGTTCCAGATCGTTGCTCTTGCGTGTTAATACAAAATTGTGATCGTAACCACCATCTGCTGCTGCAATTCTTTCTCCTATTTTATGAGGCTGTAAAAAATCAAATGGAGTTCCACTTACAGCTTTTAATTCTCCGGTAGGAATCAATCCTGCATCAACCGGAGTGTATTTATCTGCATTTACCTGCAATTGATGACCAAGAATGCTGTTTGTAACATCGCCTGTTAAATTAAAATAACTATGATTGGTAAGATTAACTGGTGTTGCTTTATCCGTCTCTGCGCTATAGCTAATCAACAGCTCATCTTCATCTGTTAATGTATAAGTAACTGTAATTTTTAAATTACCGGGATAACCTTCCTCACCATCTTTACTTAGGTAGTTCAGCGTTAGTAACGCAGAACTGTCAGTTGCAGGAACAGCATCCCAAACTACCTTATCGTATCCTTTATTACCGCCATGTAAATGATTCGCACCATTATTAGTGGCAAGATGATAAGTTGCAGTATCAATTTTAAATGTTCCTTTTCCTATGCGGTTGCCGTAACGCCCTATGGTAGCACCAAAATAAGGGGGTTTGGCAAGGTATCCACTCAAACTATCAAAGCCGAGTACAATACTGCTTTTATTTCCTTTATTATCCGGAACAACCCATGAAGTAACGGTTCCGCCATAATTAGAAATTTTTACCTGCACACCGTTTTTATTGGTGAGTGTATATAAATAAACCTGCTTTCCATCTGTTTCGCCCCAGGCAGTTTTGGTTACTTTTTCAGAACCTTTTACTTCCTCTTTTTTCTCATTCCTTCGGCAGGCTGTCAGTACAGTAGTCGACATAATTGTTATAATCATAAAATATTTTAAACTTTTCATACAGACTTTGTTTTACTCTAAGTTCATTTATTTTCTTGTTATTACTTTAGATCAACCCCCACTATCCTTTTCCGGTTGATCAATAATCAATTTGGGTTTCCCATTATCCCTTGCATCATGACTATGATAAAGGATATAATCCTTTCCATTGAAATGGCAAATTAGCAGGAAGTTTAAGATTATTTAGCCAGCTAAGTAAAATTTTATTAATCTTTTCCTGCTCTGACCCGGAACTATATTCAGCCAAAAACTTTACTGCATTAAAATAATAATTTTTAATTAAGAATAAACTTTAATGACGAAGATTACTTTTCTGTTATTCCTTTCCGGTTATTGGTACGAAAGCAGGATTCATAATAAAAATATTGTTTTTGCTTAAAGTTTACAGTTCCCAATTGAACTGCGGTTGTCCGGTTCCATATGCCATTCACCTTGTTTTGCTGCATAACCATACTGTCTGAAATAAAAGAAGGAAGTTTTATTGGCGCAGATGCACTTATTGTAATTATAAAACCAATAAAAAAATACCCCCGGTAAAATTCCGGGGGTATTGGTTGTGCGGGGTTTTTCGTTTAATTAATTCGGACGAATCAGTTTACCAGTTTCAACTTTTCTTCCAATTGAGAAATGGTATACTAAACTTGTTCTGTGTAATGGCGGTACTTTGTAAGTGATAGTCATGGTTTTGTTTGCTTCAATATTACCATCAAATACCGTACTCACTTGTTCGCCTTTAAGGTTAAACAGGTTCAGTTTTCCTCTTCCGCTTTCTGGTGAATTAATCACGAAAGTGATATTCTCATCGTATGGATTTGGAAATGCTCTTACTGCTAATTGCTGAGTGCTAACTATAGTAGGTGCAATTGATCTCTGGGCTGGTGCCGGAGGACAAGTTTTTGGCTGTGCACTCCAACCTGCAAATCCTTTACACTCATCAAACGCATTGTTCAATATATCTTCAGCACTTGCAACTGCATCTAATGTCACTCCTGCAGGAGCTGCATCACCACCAAGAAGGTTATTAGCCAACTCTATCAATCCTGAAACATTTGCTTTACCGATACTGCTTAAGTAATCGATTACTGAAGCTGGAAGTAGGTAGCTATGGTATGGGCTGTAGGTAACATTACCAAATACATCATATTGACATGACTTGATAGTCTTAGAACCACAACCACCTTGCAAATCACCCGTGTTCAGATACAACCCACTCTTCAATGCCAGGTTTCCTAATTCACTCTTAACTCCAACATTCAACATCAGTGTAAGTGTCTGTGCTAACAAAGTGTTATTGAATCTTCCATTTTTCAAATAGAATTTAATACAGTTTGCATCAGAAATATTGCAATCACCGGGTTTTAATGCCTTAGAAGGACCACCACCTGGCAAGTATTCAATAATCCAGTCTGCATCACCATCACCAATTACAATTGAACGTCCTGGCTTACCTAATCTTAATGTAGCTCCGGGCCATGTTGCAAGTGACTTGTTAATTAATTGCTTGGTTGTATATCCACCATTTGTTCCGTCGCATGATAAACCACCGGGATTACCATAGTAACCTTGGGTATAAGTACAGAATGCTTCGCAACAAAGAACATTAAAGGTTTGTGTAAACGTTTCAGTCTTGTTTCCACAGGCATCTACCGCATACCATGTACGGGTAAACGTCTCCTTAATTCCATTTTCACAATCCTTGGATACAGGAGCAGATTGCTCATAAACAACTGTAGGATTGGGATCACAAATATCTGTAGCGGTAACATTTGCCGGATCAGGAATTGCTTCATCACATTTCAGTATTACAGTTGTTTGCTCAGGTAAACCATTTAATGTTGGTTTTTGAGTATCTACTACTGTAACTGTCCTCGTGTAAGTAGCACTTGGAGGTGCAGGGCAATAGGCTATTCCCGGATAGATAGCTGTTCATGTTTCTGTATACTTATAAGTACAGGCATCTACAATTTCATTTTCAGATCTTACCGGTCCGGTTACATCTGCCGCAATTGGGCCTGCAGGTGTGCATGCTGTTGCTGCTGGTGCTGTTGTTGATGGGGTGCCTGATCCGCATTCTGTTGTTTCATCACCAGGTAATGATTCAGGTGTAAATATTGGATCAGTTGGGGTAATAGTAATCTTCTGCTGAGCAGTAGCTGAATTACCACACTCATCTGTTACTGACCAATTACGGAAGAAATAGTATACACCACAATCTCCGGCAATTAAATCAGATTGACTTTCAAACTTAGCTGTCAATGTTCCTTCACAATTATCAGTTGCTGTTACCACAGGTGCGTCAGGAATGGTTACTCCACAATCGTAAGAGGCATCTGCTGGTACATTGTCAAATACCGGTGCAGTATGGTCAAACTTCCAGGTTACCGTGCGTGAAGTGCTCGCTGAGTTACCACATGCATCGGTTGCACTGAAGGTTCTTGTTTGTGAACGCATACATCCGTCTGCTGTTATATCACTATTAGTTACAGTTACATCCAGTGCGCCATCGCAAAGATCTGTTGCTGTTCCACTGCCTAATGCGGCATTGATTTCATCTGCTGAAGGATTACATCCTAATGTTAAAGTAGTACCGGTTGCGGTTACATCCGGTGCGGTATGGTCAA
>JBLMVP010000085.1:0-11244 GCA_050256755.1 Sphingobacteriales bacterium
TACTACAAAGTGTAATAGATAAATTATAAGAGTAAGATTTTTTTTCTTTAATGCTAAATATTAAAAACAGCTTATGTTATGTACTAATAAAAATTAATTTCAGGATATCACATATCAATGATTGTTATAAAATAAAAGAGCTGCCCAAAATGAGCAGCTCTTCAATAAAAACTTAAAGTTAATTATTATTTAGAAGAATTAACGCCAAACATATAATGTATACCAACCTGGAATACGCCATTGTAGGCCTTTAACTGACCATCTTTGTCTAACTTGCTAAATCCATAATTGTAACGAACTCCGCCACCAATACCAACACTACTTTGATAACCTACTCCTAACCCCCAAGCAAAATCAGTTGACTTAAATTGGTCTTTTAAATCAACACCATCAACCTTAGCGCTTAATAAAAATCCAATTTGAGGACCTGTTTCAGCAAAAAATCCACCAGTAAATGTGTACTTAGCCATAACAGGAATGTTTAAGTAATCAAGGTTAGCTTTTGAATCAGTTCCTTCTTCTTTTGCACCCTGGCCGGAATACATCAATTCTGGTTGAACACTAAAACCACCAGAAACAGGAATGTTTACTAAAGCGCCTGCATTAAATCCAATTTTACTTTTTGAATTATCAGCATCGGAGCCGGTCCACGAAGCAACGTTTACACCTGCTTTAATTCCAAATTGTACTTGTTGTGCATTTGCTATGGCAATAGCTGCCACTAATAATACCGATAAGATTACTTTTTTCATGATATTTTTTTTTTGGTTAATGCTGCAAAGCTATAACAACATTAATCAAGTTCAAAGAAATACACGATAATTTTTGCACCAATTTATAACTGCAAACCAACAGCTTATATTGAGAAATTATTCGTCATTCATAATTGGATAACGGTAATCCACAGGTGGATTAAATTTACCTTTGATGGTTCGGGCACTCAACCAACGGTAAAGGCAAAAAGTAAAACCTTCATTATCTTTTTTCTTTCAAATTAAAAAAGCTGCTCCGGGAAGAGCAGTTTTATACTATTAATAAGTCAATCATTTTTTAGAAGTCGCACTTCCTCCGAATTTGTATCCTATCCTTATTCCGAAATACCTGTTTTTATAGGTATAATCGCTGCTTCCTTCTACGTCAATATTATTTAATCCGAGATTGTAATTAACAGCAATAAATGCCCCGTTACTTAATTCATAACCAGCAAGAATATTTCCAGAAAATTCAAACGGTTTGTAATGATCATTTTGTTTGTCGGTTCCAAATTTTATGTCTTCGGTAGTTTCAGTTGTTGTTCCGTTAATAGTTTCCTTATCTTTTGCTTTGCCACTTATACCATATCCAAGTGCGGGTCCTATACCTGCAAAAAACTTACCACTGCCAGCTTCAGTTTGAAAAAGAAAATTTAGAGGAAGTTCAATGTAATTTAAAGTTTGTTTTGATTCAATTTTATCTGCCCCATCAGTCTCAGAAAGTTTACTCCCTTTCTGGGTAAAATTTAAAGAAGGCTGAAAAACAAATTGATCTGCAATCGGGATGTCTGCCAAAACACCTGCAGTAAATCCGACTTTTGAATCTGAAGTGATATTAAGTCCGAGAATTTTTGCTTTTGCAGAAGCAAAAGTTACACCTGCCTGCACTCCAAAGCGAATATTCTGTGCATTTACTAATGCAAAGGCAGTTACTAATAATACCGATAAGATTAACTTTTTCATGATAAATAGTTTTGGTTAATGCTGCAAAGCTATTACAACATTAACCAGCAACAAAGAAATACATGATAATTTTTGCACCTATATGCAACTGCAAACCATCAGTCTATATTAAAAAATCATTCCTCATTCATAAATGGATATCGGTAATCCACAGGTGGGTTAAATGTTTCTTTAATAGTTCGGGCACTCAACCAACGGTAAAGGTTGAGGATTGAACCTGCTTTATCGTTAGTACCACTTGCCCTGGCACCGCCAAATGGTTGCTGCCCAACAACTGCACCGGTAGGCTTATCATTGATATAAAAATTACCCGCAGCATTACGCAACTTAGTTGTGGCTAATTCTATAGCGGCCCTGTCCTGTGCAATAACAGCCCCTGTTAAGGCATATGGAGAAGTATTATCAACCAAGTCTAATGTTTTTTCAAAACTGTTGGCCGGATATACATATACACTTAATACCGGTCCGAATATTTCTTCACACATCGTAATATACTTCGGGTTTTTTGCTTCAATAACTGTTGGCTGAATAAAATATCCCTGCTTCTTATCGCACTTACCTCCTACCCAAATTTCAGCTTTCTCGTCTTTCCTGGCATCATCAATGTATGATTTTATTTTATCAAAACTTTTTTCATCAATTACTGCATTAATGAAATTGGAAAAATCTTCCACCGATCCCATCTTAAAACTTTTTACACCGGCAATCAATTTCTTTTTTACTTCTTCAGCGATGTTGGATGGGATATAGGCTCTTGATGCAGCAGAACATTTTTGTCCCTGGTATTCAAATGCACCTCTTAGTAATGCGGTTACCACTACATCCGGGTCAGCAGATTTATGTGCCAGTACAAAATCTTTACCGCCAGTTTCACCAACAATACGCGGATAGGATTTATACATCCCTATGTTCTTACCAATGGTTTCCCACATATTATTAAATACACCTGTACTTCCGGTAAAATGTACACCGGCAAAATCACGATGATTAAAACATCCTTTACCCAAAGTTGGCCCGTCTACATAAATTAAATTAATTACGCCATCAGGTAAGCCTGCTTCTTTTAAAATGCGCATAAACATCTGCGCAGCATAAACCTGTGTATGTGCCGGTTTCCACACCACCACATTACCACACATTGCAGCTGATGTTGGAAGATTACCCCCTATGGCAGTAAAATTGAAAGGTGTAATTGCTAATACAAATCCTTCCAGCGGACGATACTCCATTCTATTATGCATACCAACACTGCTGACCGGCTGCTGACGATATATTTCACTTAAGAAATGAACATTGAATCTTAAAAAATCAATCAACTCACAAGCAGCATCGATTTCTGCCTGGTAAACATTCTTACTCTGACCCAGCATAGTAGTACCGTTTATAAATGAACGATACTTTGTAGCTAATAAATCAGCTGCTTTTAAAAATATACCCGCCCGGTTTTCCCAGCTCATATTACTCCAGCTTTCTTTTGCAGCTAATGCTGCATCAATAGCCATTTGAACATGCTTTTCTTCACCGGTATGATAATAACCCAGCACATGACTGATTTCATGTGGTGGATTCATCACCTGTTTTTTATTTGTCCGTACTTCTTTATTACCGATATACATAGGCACATCTATTTCCTCACTTTTTAATATTTGCAAAGTGGCTTTTAATATTTCTCTTTCTTTACTGCCTGGAGCATAATTCAATACCGGCTCATTAGCAGGCATTGGATAATTGAAATAACCTAGATTCATATTGCAATTTTTATTTAAAAAATTATTTAGCCGCTGTTTCTTTCTCCATCATCAGGTACGCTTTGATAAATCCATCCAGTTCGCCATCCATCACCGGTTGTATATTCCCCACTTCATAATCGGTACGGTGGTCTTTTATCATTTTATATGGATGAAAAACATAACTGCGTATCTGGCTACCCCATTCAATTTTTTTCTTGCCGGCGTTAGTGGCATCTTTTATAGCCTGGCGTTTACGCAATTCTTCTTCGTACAAACGGCTCTTCAGCATCTGCATGGCCAGTTCCCTGTTACCTAACTGGCTCCTGTCCTGCTGACAAACCACCACAATACCAGTAGGAATATGCGTTAACTGAACTTTTGTTTCCACTTTGTTTACATTCTGTCCACCAGCTCCACCACTACGGGATGTTTCCATTTTTACATCTGCGGGATTGATTTCTATTTTAATAGTATCATCAACTAACGGATATACAAACACGGAGACAAATGAAGTGTGTCGTCTTGCATTGCTATCGAAAGGACTAATACGGACTAAGCGGTGAACCCCGCTTTCGGCTTTCAAAAATCCATAGGCAAATGGGCCTTCAAATTCAAAAGTGCAGGTTTTAATACCAGCCCCATCTCCTTCCTGCCAGTCGAGTTCTTTAACTGTCCAGCCTTGTTTTTGTCCGTACATACGATACATACGGGCCAGCATTTCTGCCCAATCCTGGCTTTCTGTTCCACCCGCACCGCTATTGATTTGTAATACGGCAGGTA
The DNA here is from genome assembly GCA_050256755.1 of Sphingobacteriales bacterium. GTDB lineage: Bacteria > Bacteroidota > Bacteroidia > Chitinophagales > Chitinophagaceae > AWTP1-9. The sequence goes on from JBLMVP010000085.1 coordinate 4,226, forward strand.
ATTCATCTTCGGGTTCATTTAAGGTACTCTTAAACTCCGCTTCTTCAATCTTAGCGATAGCTTTAGTGTGTGCTTCTTTGGTTTCTTCCTCAGTGGCGTCACCTGCTTTCCAGAAATCAAAAAGCACCGCAAAATCTTCTACAGCCGTTTCCACATCTGTATAAAGATTAACCCAGAATTCGTTTTGCCTAATATTCTTGAGAATTTCCGTAGCCCTTTTGTTATCATCCCAAAAGCCCGGACTTAGCGAGAGTTGTTTCTCTTCATTGATTTTATATCGTCGGTTATCGACGTCAAAGAAACCTCCTCAAGACCACTACACGGTCTCTCATATCCTTAATTTGTTCTTGTGTCATAGCGGCGCAAAGGTAATGGAAAGTTTTCAGTTGCTGGTTGCTGGCTGTTTGTCTCTTTCTTGTGCTTTGTCTTGTATCTTAATTCCAGCATCTTTCATTTTATACTTTGTATTATCTTACACCGCTATGTATTTTCTTGGCGTTGACATCGGTACCAGTTCAGTTAAAGCTGTATTAATAAATGCAGCCGGAGAAATTATCACTACTACTCAGGAACATTACGGCATTAACGAACCAGAGCCAGGTTACCGTGAACAGGATGCCGATATGGTTAAGCAGGCTACTTTTAATGTGATACGAGAAATCATCAGCCTTACACCAGATTCTCTAAAAATAAAATCCATCTGTTTCAGTGCTGCCATGCACAGTATAATGGCCGTGGATCAATATGGAAAACCATTAACACCGCTGATGCTTTGGGCCGATACCAGGAGTTTTGATGAAGCAGATGATATTAAATATGGTAACGATGCCTCCGCTATTTACCAGCGATGCGGAACGCCCATACATCCCATGTTGCCGCTGACTAAAATAAAATGGCTGAAGAAAAATGAGCGGGAAATATTTTCAGCAACTTACAAATTCATTTCGGTTAAAGAATATATCACTTATCAGCTCATCGGAAAATATGTTATAGACTATTCTATTGCTTCTGCAACAGGCATGTTTGATATTTATGAACTCCGATGGAATGAAACAGCTTTATGGAATGCCGGTATTCGGCAGGAATTATTATCAGAACCGGTAACCACTACCTGGTATACGGATAAATGGACCGAAACGACAAAGGCGGAATTAAATCTTCCTGCTAATATTCTTTTGGTGATTGGCAGCAGCGATGGTTGTATGTCCAATGTGGGGAGCGGAATAATTCCCAATAAAGATTTGGCACTAACTATTGGCACCAGCGCAGCCGTGAGAATAACATCCGATAAACCTTTTCCTGATGCAACTGAAAGTATTTTTAATTATATACTCAGCAATAATTTATTCATTAGTGGTGGTGCCAGTAATAATGGTGGCATCGTACTGCAATGGCTGAAAGATTTTTTTAAAGATGATAAACTTACCGAAAGTAACATTATTGAAAAAGCATTTACTGTTGAGCCGGGCTGTGAAGGATTAATCATATTGCCTTACCTGCTGGGTGAAAGAGCTCCTGTGTGGGATGCACATGCTAAATCCATTGTTCATGGTTTGCAGTTGCATCATCGTAGAGAACATTTTTGCCGGGCGATGATTGAAGGAATAGTAATGAATCTTTATTCTATTGCTGAAAAAATAATCCATCAGCAACCGTCGATAAAAAAAATTATTGCCAGCGGCGGATTTGTACAATCTGCTGAATGGTTACAATTAGTGTCGGATGTATTTAATCTCCCTGTTTGCGCTGTAGAAGCTGCAGATGCTTCTGCTATCGGTGCGGCTTTATGGGGTGGCATCAGTTTAGGAATGTTATCGGAAAAAGAAATTTATGCTGTAGTCAAAACAAGTAAATTATTTCATCCTAAAAAAGAGAACCACGAAATTTATATGGATAATTACAGCATTTTTAAAGAACTCTATGCCAATAATAAATAGCTCAATATTTAATCATTCATGCCTTTATTAATTGTACTTGCGGGAATTTTATTGCTGCTTCTTTTAATTGTAAAGAAGCTAAATCCCTTGCTGGCATTATTAGTTGTTTCAATAGTTACCGGTTTATTGTTAAAGATGTCCTTAAGCAAATTATTATCTGCCGTGCAAACAGGTATTGGAAGCACTTTAGGAAGTGTGGCATTAGTAATTGTACTGGGTGCCATATTGGGTAAATGGATGGAAGAAAGCGGAGCTGCACACCGCATTACGCAAACATTGGTAAAAAAATTTGGGGTAAAAAATATTCAGTGGGCAGTAATGCTAACCGGGTTGATGGTGGGTATCCCGATGTTTTACAATGCAGGGTTTGTAGTGCTCGTTCCATTAGTATTTGCTTTAGCCGCTGAAACAGGATTACCACTTTTATATTTAGCCTTGCCAATGGCTGCCTCACTATCGGTAACACATGGGCTGCTTCCCCCGCATCCAAGTCCGGTTGCTTTGGCTGCATTGTTTAAAGCAAATACCGGTAAAATATTATTGTATGGATTAATCATTGCTTTGCCAACAGTAGTTATTGCCGGGCCATTGCTTGGAAGATTATTAAAAAATATCAAAGCATCAGCACCGGAAGGATTATTCAGTACAGCAGGTAAAGAAAAAAAAGAATTGTTACCTGCTTCCACTTCATTCTTCATTGCACTAATGCCGGTGTTTATCATTCTTTGTTTCGTACTGCTCTCCTTTTTATTTCCTGCTGACAATTTAAAAGAATACTTTAATTTTTTCGGTGACCCCAATATTGTCTTTTTAATTTCCATACTCATTACTTTACTGGTACTTCAATCCAATAAAAAATATACAGTAACGCAATTAATGAAATGGGCTACTGAAGCCGTGGCAAGTATTGCTATGATTATATTGATAATTGCAGCAGGCGGTGTATTTAAACAGGTACTAATTGATGGCGGCATAGGCGATTATATTAAGGGCATCAGCAACGAACTTCAATTTCCGCCATTGGTCCTTGGTTGGTTAATTGCTGCATTGCTCCGTGTTTCCCTGGGCTCTGCAACAGTTGCAGCATTAACAGCAGCAGGAATTGTTGCTCCCCTGGTTACAGGAAATGTATCACCGGAGTTAATGGTATTATCAGTTGGCTCGGGAAGTTTAATGTTTTCTCATGTAAACGATACGGGTTTCTGGATGTTTAAGGAATATTTTAATCTATCGGTAAAGCAAACATTTTTATCATGGACCGTGATGGAAACCATTGTTTCTGTTTTAGGATTGACAGGTGTATTATTACTCAATTTATTTTAAAATAAATTTTATGCAAACAGCATTGATTGGTTTAGGCAAAATGGGTTACCCGCTGGCATTGAATATTGCCCGGCAACATGAAGTGATTGCTTTTGATTTGAATGAAGAACTAAGAAAAAACATTACCGCAGAGGGAATTAATATAGCTGATTCATTAACCGCTTTGATAAATAAATTAAGCGGAAGAAAAATCATCTGGCTGATGGTGCCTGCCGGAAAGGTTGTGGATGGAATTATTACTGAATTGATTCCCTTACTTAGCGCCAATGATATTGTGATTGATGGAGGTAATAGTTTTTTTAAAGATTCGGTGAGAAGATCAGAAAAGCTTTCTCAGTATAATATTCATTACCTCGATTGCGGTACCAGCGGCGGCGTAAGTGGTGCAAGAAATGGTATTTGTGCCATGATTGGAGGTAATAAAGAAGCATTTCAATATTGTGAACCTGTTTTTAAATCAATCGCCTTGCCCAAAGGATATTTATACTGTGGGAAAAGCGGCAGCGGGCATTTTACAAAAATGGTTCACAACGGAATTGAATATGGAATGATGCAAAGTATTGCTGAAGGTTTTGCCATGATGCATGCGAGTGAATATGATTTTAATTTAAAAGAAATAGCGGAATTATGGAACCAGGGTTCTGTTATAAGAAGCTGGTTAATTGAACTAACAGCCAATGCTTTTGCCAAAGATGCAATGCTTGATAAAATAAAAGGCATTGCTCACAGCAGTGGCGAAGCACAATGGATGGTGGATACTGCAAAGGCAATGAATATAGAAGTACCGGTGATTGATATGTCTTTACAGTTGCGTTATGCATCCTTACAAAAAGAAACATATGCTGCAAAAGTAGTGGCAGCTTTAAGAAACGAATTTGGCGGACATGCAGTAGAGAAGAATATTTAATGCCAATTTTTAATTATTAATTCACCTCAACAATCCTTTTCCATTCGGGGTGACGTTTGATATAAGCCAACACAAAGGGACATAATGGAATTAATTTAAGATTATTTTTTTCGATATAATCCAAAGTCTTTTCAATAATCGCTGTTGCTGCTCCCCTGCCTTCTAATGCTGGTTCTACTTCTGTATGAATTAAAATTATTTTCCCGGGACTTTGCCTGTATTCAATCATTGCCATGCCTTCCCCCACCTTCATTTCAAAACGCTGCTGATGGGTATTGTTGATTAATTTGAGTGATTGGTATTCGTCCTTCATAATAATTAGTTTAATAGTCAAGTACTCCGAATGTACCGTTTTTATAATCAGCCATTGCCTGTTCAATTTCTTCAGGGGTATTCATTACAAAATTATCTTTTGCAGCAACAGCTTCATCAATAGGTTCTGCTGATAAAAATAAAATTTGCGTGTCTTCTTCTGCTGTTATTACTATTTCATCATTTTCTTTTTGAAAAATGATGAGGTTATATTGATTGATGCTTTCCTGGTCAATACAAACTTTTCCTTTGGCTACATATAATAACGTCCAGTAACCGGGAATAGCCGTTAACTGTACCTGTTTGCCTTTACTGATTTCACCAATGATAGAAATAACCGGTGTAAAACTTTTATTGATGGGTCCTTTTTTGCCTTCGTATTCACCACTTGCCAACCGAAGATTAATTCCTTCTCCCTTCATCACAGGAATCAATTGTTCTTTTCTTGCCGATTGATAAAAAGGGTTATCCCATTTATGTGCTTTGGGTGCATTAATCCATAGCTGGATAAATTCCTGCACACCACCCCTGCTCAGCAAATCTTTTGTTGGTCCTTCGCTGTGCAAAATACCTTTGCCAGCAAACATCCATTGTACATCACCAGCTTTTATCACTTCATCATGTCCTGCATTGTCTTTATGATAACCTTCTCCCTGCAATGAAAATGTTACCGGAGAGAACCCCCTGTGCGGATGCGGATGAATTCTGAACTCAGCGCCGGCAGTGATTGTTTCCGGTTTAAGATGATGCAACACAATAAACGGATTGGCAAAACGAAAATCTTTATGCGGCAATGGCTGTAAAACTGTTTCTTCTCTGGTGATTTGTTTTTCTCTTCCCAACAAAATATGTTCAATAGCTTTTTTCATAAATCATCTTTTAAATGAAAAAGGAAACACAGTTTATTACCTGTTTCCTTTTTATTATCAATTATTCCAGCACACCATATTTACCCGCCTGGAATTCTTCAATTGCTTCATAAATTTCTTCCTGTGTATTCATCACAAAAGGCCCATAACTGGCGATAGGTTCATCAATAGGCTCACCACTCATTAATAATATTACTGCATCAGCTTCTGCCTTGATTGTTATTTCATCACCATCGTTTTTGAATAACACAAAACTATGTTCAGCTACTGGCTTATCATCAATTACTGCAGTGCCATTTACCATCAGTATGGCAGTATTATGTTCTGCCGGAACAGACACCGTTACTTCCGCTCCTTTTTTCAATTTAATATCAAACAAATTCACAGGCGAGTAAGTATAAGCCGGGCCTTTCACTTTATTAAAATTTCCTGCAATTACATTTACCACGCCGCCATTATCAGGCAATTCAATTTTACCCATTTTATCGGCAGTGATAGCCTGGTAATGTGCCGGAGTTGATTTATCTTTTTTGGGAAGATTTACCCACAACTGCACCATTTCAAATGGCCCGCCTCTTTTTGAAAATTCTTTTTCATGATATTCTTTATGCAGGATGCCTGCACCGGCTGTCATCCATTGCACATCACCGGGATTGATGACACCGCTGTTGCCCGTACTGTCATGATGTGCCACACTTCCTTTGTAAGCGATGGTTACTGTTTCAAAACCTTTGTGCGGATGCACATCGACACCTCTTACATGGTCTGATGGACCAAAATTAAATTCAGCACCAAAATCAAGCATCAAAAAAGGACTAATCCTTCTTTGTAATACTGTTGAGGGAATAAAATTATATACCCTGAACCCATCACCCACCATACCGGGTCTGGCTGGTTTTGGAATAACTCTTTCAATTTGCTTTTTCATATTATGAACTCCTTAGTTTTATTTTTATTGAATCGTAATATTTAATCCTGCATTTTTCAATGCATCATCAACAAATGAAAAGGATGGTTTGTTCTTTACATTTTGTTTTGTCAGTACAGCAGTGATTGATTCTTCCAATCTACCGCTATCATCCATATCATTAACAATAATCACTTCTTCATGCTGAAGGGTGAAGAGTTTATTCAGTTTTTTTATTTGCTCGACAGTAATATCTTTCCCCAGCACTACTACATCAAAATTGAATTGATGAAACTTTTCAATCGCTTCTTCATATGTTAATGCATGTACCACTTCCCAATCATTGTTTTTATCCAGCAGTTTAACCCAATAGTTAGTTTGCTGTTCGTTGTTACCCACCATTAAAATGTTTGTTGTCATTATATTATTTCCTTAGTGAACACAAAAGTACAACAGTCCATCACCTGCTTCCAATAATGCAGGTTAAGAGGGGGACTTAATCCAGGTTAAGAAATTCTATTTCTTTTCCGGAAGATTGCTCAGCATCTTACTCAGGAATTCGGGAGTAACCCCAATGTAAGAGGCAATAAGTTTTTGTGAAAGACTTTGTATGAGCGAAGGATATAGCTGGCAGAAATTATTATACCGTTCCATTGCCGATAAACTTAAATTATTCACCAGCCTTTGCTGATGAGCAGCAATAGAATTTTCTGCCAATATGCGGAAGAAACGTTCAAATTTGGGAATAGCGGCATAGAGTTTAT
>JBLMVP010000086.1:0-4765 GCA_050256755.1 Sphingobacteriales bacterium
GTATAACCAATACTTGCAAGACCAAACCCCGAAGATGCAGGGTTGCGGGGATTAAACGAATGATAATATCCGGCACGGCCATTAAATTTTGTATTATTTGATAAAAAATTAAACTCAGTTCCGGCTACGCGGTTAAAATCCATACCACTATTCTTTTGTTCCTTCCCCACAATTTCCTGCCGGTTAGTAATCATTCCCCGTATGTTGGAGCGTTTAAATATTTTGTGGTCAAAGGCTCCCACAGTATAATTTTGCGGAGACAGCCCATATTTTTTTGCCGATTGAATATTCATAAATCCAATCCGCAAAGCAGGATTTAAATTACCGGTGAGTCTTAATCCTGCAACAATGGGCACTATTCTTCCATCGTCTGTTAATCCAATTCGTCTTGATACAAAAGGGCTGGCTGAGTTTTGTAATCCTATGTTAGAAAAGAGGTCGCTGTTTTCTAAAAAAAACGTTCTGCGTTCAGGCAACAGTACATTAAACCTGTCAAGATTTATAATTTGCCTGTCAACATCAACCTGCGAAAAATCCGGGTTAATTGTTGCATCCAGGTTTAAAGAAGAATTGAGAGCTATTTTGGCATCAAGACCTGCATTCACCGAAGAAGAAAATACTTTTGCTCCTCATCCACTTTTGCTGAAACATAAGGTATAAAGGCATTATTACTTTTAACCCGGGGAGCATCATCCGCAAAAGATATTTTACCAAGACAATTTAAATTGGCTCCGAAGAACTGTATAGGTACCTGGTTCCAGGTTGAGAAGCAGTTATTGGTCATATCATTCCTTATAAAATTAATTCCCCATTGTGTTTGAGTTTTGGGAAACCTGAATGATTTAAAAGGAATTGCCAGTTCGGCTGTCCAGTATCCGTTAAACATTTTAGCAGCTGAATACCATTTTGTGTCCCAGTCAAATGAAGCGCTGTTTACTTCTACTATCCCTTCCATTTGAGCGCCGGCTGCATTAACACCAAAAGTATAACCGGATGTATTTTTGCCGGAAGGATCAATTACTACAGATACCCCATCGCTGTAATAAGGATTAATATCTCTTTTTAATGATTGAATTACAGGGGCTTTATCAGCCATATTAGCTTTAATTCCGAAATATACAAACTGGTCATTATACACAATTCTAACTTCTGTCTGTAGTTGGGCCTTCCCATTATCTGTAGGCCATTTATTTATAAAACTATCTGCAACAGCTGAGGATTGCCAGGTGTCTTCGTCTAAAATACCATCAACAATAATTTTGGCTGTAGTTTTATTAACCTTAATCAACCGGTTTGTTTGCGAGCCCTGACCTTTTGTTTTTTCAAATATTAACAACATTGTAATAGCTAATAAACATATAGTTCTTAATTTGCAACACATTATTTTTAAATTATTATGAACTGCAAAATTATTTTTATAATCTCTAAAATAAACGGCACTTCCCTCTGGTATACTACTATGCAAAAGGAAAGCAGTTTTTGAAATATGAAAAAAGTAACACTGGAAACATGCACCCGTTCATTAATTCCTATAAGGGATACACTGAATATTTTAAATGGTAAATGGAAAATTCCCATCATGTTTTCATTAATGTTTAATGACCTCCGGTTTAAAGAAATGGAACGGGAAATAAAAGGCATTACCCCAAAGATGCTTGCTAAAGAATTAAAAGAGTTAGAGGTAAACCAGTTAATCAAAAGAACACCTATAGGTAAAAATGGAGATGCCATTGAATATTCCATTACGCCATATGGCAGAACTTTAAAAAAACTAATTGTAGAAATAGAAATGTGGGGAATGAAGCACAGAGATAAAATAATGGGAAAGAATTAGTCATTAATTCCTCACAGGTTCATTTTCCAAAATAATTTGGTGATTTATTCGCATCACAAAAAATACGGCAGTTAACATTGCCTGCCTACTCAAAATCCGGACAACACAGAAGTACACACTTATATTTCAATTTACTAATTTAGGTTACCTTACCTAAAGGCAACAAGCAGCTTAATAAAAGTTAGGGCGGACGAACTATATTTATACAATAAATCATTAATTAGCAGTATTGGCAGGTAGGCTATAGTTTTCAAATATCCAATTTGCAAAATGCCATGCCCGTTAGCGCCTGGCATTTTGAGGTACGTATTAATAATTCAGAAAATTAATAATGACAAAAGGACTAAGCGCAGCTGCGGCAATTGAGAGTCTGAAAATTCACGGCTATAATGAATTGCCATCGGCAAAGCCAAAAAACATTTGGCTTATTGCCTTAGAAGTGATGACAGAACCCATGTTTCTTTTGCTGATTAGCTGTGGTATCCTTTACATAATTTTGGGCGATTACAGGGAAGGAAGTATTCTTTTATCTAGCATTTTTATCATCATCTTCATCACCTTCTACCAATATCAAAAAACTGAAAAAGCATTAGATGCACTCCGGAAACTTTCTTCACCCAGGGCATTGGTAATTCGTGATGGAATAGAAACAAGAATTTCAGGACGGGAAGTCGTGCCTGGCGACATTATCCTGTTAAATGAAGGCGACCGTGTTCCGGCTGATGCAAAAGTGCTGGATAGTTTAAACCTCACTATTGACGAGTCATTGCTTACAGGTGAATCCGTTCCTGTTATTAAATCTGTTGGGGATGATTTATCAAACGCTATTGGACTTGTATTTAGCGGAACACTTGTTGTGCAGGGCCGGGGATTGGCAAAGGTTACCTCAACAGGAATGAAAACAAAGTTTGGTAAAATTGGAGTTTCATTGCAAACCATTGAACAGGACGAAACCCGTTTACAAAAAGAAATGAAAGTACTGATAAGAAACCTCTTTATTACCGGGGCATTTATCAGCATAGGAGTAGTAGCAGCTTTTTATTTTACCAGAGGCAATTTTATTCAATCATTATTAAATGGACTTGCTTCAGCAATGGCAATTTTACCAGAAGAATTTCCCGTAGTGCTCACCGTGTTTCTTGCCCTGGGTGCATGGAGATTATCAAAGAAAAATGTATTAACAAGAAAACCATCCGCCATTGAAACACTTGGCTCAGCAACTGTTTTATGCAGCGATAAAACAGGAACCATTACACAAAACAAAATGGAAATTGCTGCATTGTATTGTAACAGTGAACTATTTGGGAAAAATATTTTTTATGAAAAGAGAAACCTGCTTGCTGATTTGGTAACAGCAGCATTTAATGCTTCACAAAGAGATTCCATTGATCCGATGGAAAAAGCGATTGCCAAAACATACCATAACATTGTTTCTGAAACGGGGCCGGTTTATAAACTTATAAAGGAGTATCCGCTGAGCAGGCAATTGTATGCCATGACAAGGGTATTAGAAAGCATTAGCGGAGATTCAATAACTATTTCTGCCAAAGGTGCACCGGAAGCAATTTTTACTTTATGCAGGATGAATGAACAGGAAAGTTCCAAACATTTAGCGGCAGTGCAGCAAATGGCAGAGAATGGTTACAGGGTAATTGCCGTTGCCAATACATCGTCACAAAAAGAATTACTTCCTGAAACACAAAATGGTTTTGATTTTAAATTTCTTGGTTTAATTGGGTTGGAAGATCCCATCCGTCCTGAAGTTCCCCAAGCAATAAAAGAATGTAATGAAGCCGGAATAAAAGTAATCATGATAACAGGAGACTATCCTGCAACTGCGAAAAGTATTGCTCTGCAAATAGGTATGGATGTTGAAAGTGAAATACTCAGGGGTGATGAATTGGAAACTATGAATGATGAAGTATTAAGAAAAAGAATACAGTCAGTAAATATTTTTGCCCGTGTAGTGCCGGAACAAAAACTGCGTATTGTTCAGGCATTGAAAGCAAACAAAGAGATAGTGGCCATGACAGGAGATGGAGTAAATGACGCACCTGCATTGAAAGCCGCCAATATTGGCATTGCCATGGGTAACAAAGGAACGGATGTTGCCAGGGAAGCATCCTCACTTGTTTTATTGGATGATAATTTTGCCTCTATCGTTTCTGCTATTCGCAACGGCAGAAGAATTTTTGATAACCTGCAAAAGGCAATGTCCTATATCATTGCTATTCACATTCCAATTATAGGGCTTGCCTTGTTACCCGCATTTATTCCTTCCCTACCCTTGCTGCTTATGCCTTTGCACATTGTATTTATGGAATTGATAATTGACCCTGTTTGTTCAATTGCATTTGAGTCGGAGCAGGAAGAAAAAGGAATAATGAAAAGACCGCCAAGAAATCCTGGTGAGCAATTCTTCGGACAAGGTAAAATAGTATTCAGTATCGTGGAAGGGTTACTGCTGTTTACCATGGTGATGGCTGTTTATTTTATTACCATTCATGAAGGGCACTCAGAAGGAGAAGTCAGAGCCATTGCTTTTTCTTCACTAATCATTGGCAATATTTTTCTAATACTCACCAATCTTTCCAAAACACGAAGTTTGATTGCAGTTATTACAGAAAAGAATATTGCAGTTATGGTTATTCTTTCTGCTGCAATATTTATGTTGCTGCTTATTATCTTCATTCCATCCTTACAACGCATTTTTAGTTTTGAGTTTCCGGGATACAAACATTTTGTCTCATCGCTTACTGGTGCATTTGCGATTCTTTTTATTCTTGAAACAGTAAAATTCTTAAAACTGAAGAAAAGAGATGAGAAAAGAAAATATGCCAGCCATTAATATAGTATTCCCCAATGAGATCTGATAGGTTTACCTGAACAGCTGTAATGCTATAAAACTTATTGTAATAACCAGGTAACGAA
>JBLMVP010000087.1:0-8929 GCA_050256755.1 Sphingobacteriales bacterium
GAATTGAGTGAAGGAAATATTGAAATGAAATTATTGTACCGTGACCAGAACGGCGAGTTAATGAATACCTGTCTTACTAATGGAACAAAGTCTATACCCAAGCTAATACAGCTGGACGAACATTTTAATGTTACAGGAACCTGGGGACCAAGACCATATCCTGCACAAAAATTAGTAGCAGAATTAAGATCAAATGAGAATACCGCTGCCACTTATGCCAATGAACTGCATTTGTGGTATGCAAAAGACAAACAGCAATCGCTGGAAAAAGAAACAGCACAATTAATATTCAGGGCTAATTTATTTTGCCCCGATTGTTTATCATAATTAAAAAATTAACACATGGAACAACGACATCCCCTTCCGCCATTTACAATGGAAACCGCTTTACAAAAAGTACAAATGGCAGAAGATGCCTGGAACAGTAAAGACCCGGAAAGAGTTTGTTTAGCTTATACCATAGATACGGAATGGCGTAACAGAACAGAATTTATTAACGGAAGGGAAGCGGTAAAGGAATTTTTAAAACGCAAATGGGAAAGGGAATTAAATTATAAACTCAAAAAAGAATTGTGGGGTTTTCGTGAAAACCGGATGGCGGTGCGGTTTGAATATGAATACCAAAATGCAGAAGGCCAATGGTTCCGTGCATACGGAAACGAAAACTGGGAGTTTGATGAAAATGGATTGATGCGGAAAAGATATGCCAGCATTAATGATTTGCCAATAAAGGAATCTGAAAGAAGATTATAAACATAATGTTATGGAAAAAGCCGGAACAAATGAGCCAGATAAAAAGCCGGATGAATTAATAGTTATACAGGACGAATGCGGAGATACAATGTGGGACGCTGTACTTGAACAGGATGTTAAAGATTACGATAGTAAGGAACTGGATAAAAAGTATGCTTTGCTGCTTAATAAAATTTCACCAATAGAAGAGAGCGAAGCCAATACAGCCGAACAGGCTGATTAGTGTTGGGTTAAAAATTAAACTGTCATGGCAAAAAAATTTGCAGCAATAGCATTTACTGATGCAGTTAAAAAATTGCAGGAAAACCTGGGCAGCCGGGCGACTTATGCAAGGATGGAGGAAGATACTTATATAGATGGCTTAACACAAATTGAAGAAGAATTTATTGCCCAGCGGGATAGTTTTTATATGGCCAGTTTTGGTGAAAATGATTTTCCTTATATTCAGCATCGCGGAGGGCCAAAAGGGTTTTTAAAAGTGCTGGATAAATCCCGGCTTGGTTTTATTGATTTTAGAGGTAACATGCAATATATTTCTGTGGGCAATATAGCCACCAATAATAATGTAGCATTGATACTGACAGATTACCCCGCAAGGGCAAGATTGAAAATTTTAGCCAAAGCAGAAATAGTGGAACTGAATGACGACCCTGCTTTGTATGATTTACTGGATTTGGGTAAATATAAGTTTCGCCCGGAGCGGATGATGGTGTTGAATATAGAAGCATACGACTGGAATTGTCCGCAACATATTACACCACGTTATACTGTAGAGGAGGTTAAGGAAGCGTTTGAATCGCAACGCATATATTTAGAAAAGCTGGAAGCAGAAACAAAAGAACTAAAATTAAAACTGAAGGAACAAAAAACATGACCATAGAATTAAAAAGAGTAGTTATTACAGGTATGGGGGCCATTACTCCTCTAGGCAATACTGTTGATGAATTCTGGAAAAATATTGTGGCAGGCAATAGTGGCGTAGATTTAATTACAAAATTTGATACTACTCTCTTTAAAACAAAATTTGCTGCGGAAGTAAAAGGGTTTAATCCTGCTGCTTATTTTGAAAAGAACGAAGCCCGTAAATACGATTTATTTACACAGTATGCCGTGGCTGCTGCTGAAGAAGCGATAAAAAATGCCGGTCTGGATTTTGACAAGCTAAACAGAAATAAAATTGGCGTTATCTGGGGTTCGGGCAATGGAGGTATTCAAACTTTCCAGGAACAGCTGGAAGAGTTTTTTAAAGGAAATAAAAATCCAAGGTTTAATCCTTATTTCATTCCAAAGATTATTGCAGATATTCCATCAGGAGTTATATCTATCCGTCATGGGTTAAGAGGATTGAATTTCTCCACCATTTCTGCCTGTGCTACTTCCAATACAGCTATCATTGATGCTTTTAATTATATACGGCTGGGTAAAGCAGCTATCATCATCACCGGTGGTTCAGAAGCGGCGATAAATGAAAGTGGTGTGGGCGGCTTTAATGCATCCAAAGCTTTGTCTACGCATAATGAAAATCCTCAGCAGGCATCAAGACCTTTTGATGTAAAGCGGGATGGATTTGTTATGGGTGAAGGCGCAGGCGCATTGATTGTTGAAAGCCTGGATTCTGCTTTAGCAAGAGGCGCCACTATCATTGCAGAAATAGCGGGTGGCGGTATGGCAGCAGATGCTTACCATTTAACCGGCACACATCCGGATGGTGAAGGCGCTTATTTAGGAATGCTGGATGCATTGGAAGATGCAGAAACAGATGCATCAAAAATTGATTATGTAAATGCACATGCTACTTCTACTGCGCTGGGTGATGAAAGTGAATTGAAAGCAATTGCAAGGGTTTTTGGGGAACGAAACAGTTTGAACATCAGCGGCACTAAATCTATGACAGGTCATTTACTGGGTGCTGCCGGTGCAATTGAAGCCATCATTACCATAAAAGCATTACAGGAAAATATTGTTCCACCAACTATCAACACCAACGAAGTAGAACCGGAATGGAAAGATAAATTTAATTTAACCTTAGGCAAAGCTCAGCCAAAAGAAATCAATTATGCAATGAGTAATACCTTTGGTTTTGGCGGACATATCGCCACTACAATATTTAAGAAATATAAAGCATAAGATTAAACCATGCTCAACCAGTCAGCATACACACTGGTCAATCCACAGAATGGAAACCTGGCCTTCAAATTGTTCTCCTTTGAAGACAACAGTCATTTTGACCATATACAACGGGACAATTATTTCTCTTTGATTTGGGTAACCAATGGTAAGGGAAAATTAAAAGCAGATTTTGCAGAATATGATTTTGAAGCCAATAGCCTATTTGCTTTTTCACCTTACCAGCCTTATATGTTTGCGACAGATAAACCTGTTAAAGGCATTGCTATTTATTTTCATTCAGAATTCTTCTGCATTTATAAACATCATAAAGAAGTTACCAGTCATGGTGTGCTTTATAATAATATTTATCAACCACCTTTTGTAAAAGTGGATGAAAGTTCTACCGCCACTTTCAAAATGCTCTGTGAACAGATAAAAACAGAAATGCAAAACCCTGCGCTTGCACAACATGAATTACTGGTTTCTTATCTCAAAATATTTTTAATAAATGCAGCCCGATTAAAAACACAGCAACAACCGGATACTGCTATAGAACTAAAAGACAATAAAGAGCCATTTATTTTGCACAAGCTGAAGGATGCGATTGAAGAAAACTTCAAAACGAAACACTCCCCGGCTGATTATGCAGCCATGCTGTATATGACTCCAAAAGCATTGGCAAAAATTACCAAAGCTCATTTTAACAAAACACTTTCCAGTCTTATTAATGAACGCATCATTATTGAAGCCAAAAGAGAATTATATCTCACTAATAAAACGGTAAAGGAAATTGCCTACGAACTGGGTTATGAAGATGAATATTATTTCAGCAGGTTCTTTAAGGTAAATGCGGATGTATCACCACAAATGTACAGGGATACAGTGGGTAGTGGAAGAGCAGTAGCGTAGAAAGATGATTTTATAAAACTGTGTTCAAAGGAACCAATTCAATGTTTTTACTGAAGCGCATCATCTCCTGCAACAGAGCAGTATGACCACTTCCAAATATCACCAGTATTTTTTCTTCCTTACCGGTTAAGCGTTTGAGTATATTTTCATAGATAACCATATTTCTTCTCCACCATTCACTGGTGAGATAAGACCCTACATGATTCCCATCTTTCCCTGCAGGGAGAAAATCAAAATAAACACTCACAGCTGCTTCAGCCATTTCTTTAGAATTTTGTCTTAACAGGATTTCACGAATGGTATTTTTCTTCAGCGATTCATTAAAACCTTTCTGCACACTGTCAATCATCATCTGGATATAATTAAGCAGATCAGCCTGTTTAGCTTCTGTCACTGATTTCATCAAACTGTCAAATGGGAATTCAGCATCCCTGTAATCTACCGCATACAGTGTAGGCAAATCCAATTCTTTTGCCAGCCGGTAACCAAGCTGGTAAATTTCATTTGCTTTCAGTTCAAATTTGCCTTTTTTATATTGTTGAATGTTACTGTCTATCGTTGATTGATTGGCAACAGTTGATTCTATAAAAATCTTATCGGGTTTAAACTGTTTCAGTTTGTCCACTATTTCCCTTACTTCCTGTTGTCTTTTTTCAGACAGTATATTGGCGTTATCAAATTTCGCTACATCCAGCCCGGGATTATCAAAATGAAAACAGCCCAGCAGTAATACTTTAGTTTTTTTTGGTTGCTGGGCAATAGTTATAATATTATATAAACTGCAGATTGCGAATAAAAGCATCAACTTTTTCATTGGTAAATTTTTTGCTGATACGATGAAATGAATGAAAAGTTACAGAAAAAGCTTTGTTTATAAACATTGCGTTTATAAATTAAAAAAGCGGAACCATACGATTCCGCTTTAAAAAACATTATAAAATATTTTCTTACTGCCCTACTAAAAAAACAGCATTACATAACATTAGTTTCCCGTTTTCCCAGAAACAACGGAATATAGGGTCATCAACAAAATAAACAATTGAACCATTTCCCATATTCTGCACACCAAACAACAAGCCATCCTTCAATTTTTCTTTAAGCTTTGATCCAACAAAACCAGCAACCGGTCCTTCTTTTTTTATTACCCCAACATTCCATCCGTTTTCCTTAATAAACTCCGCAACATTATCATCCTGTTTTAAAGTGTAATAAAAATCAGGATAACCAAAAGCCAATGGATGACTGTTATCCAAATTAACTTTATAAATAGAGCCGGGAATACTTCCTCTCAGAAAATCTTTTTCTCTTTCATCATAACGTTTTAGTGGCTCATATATCTCTTTCATTTCTTTATCCTCCTCTACTTTTTTCAGCTTAATTCCCCAGTCACCTCCAGCCATTTGTGATACTGCACCTTCTAATGCAATTAATTTCCCGCCTTTATTTATCCATTCTTTTAATTTATCAGTATTGCCTTTATCACTCAGAAAACGGTAATTGCCATCGGGCATGATTATTACATCGGCATCATTTAAATTCATTCTGCCAAAATCTTCAGCATTGATTAATGTAACCGGGTAATCCAGCTGTTGTTCAAAAAGATTCCATATTTCACCGGCTGCCAATGAAGCTGTACCAGTACCCGTGAGTAAAACAACAGTTGGCTTTTTAATGATTCGCACAGCAGAGCTGCCAAAATCCAAGCCTTTATCAACAAAACCTGTTGATAAAGGAATTGCCTCTACATTGTACTTTACTGAAAGATTGCTCATTATTGTACCCAGTTTCCCTTCAAAAGCACTGTTTGCCGCACGTGTAATTAACAATGTTCCCTTATCAAATTTTTTACCGTTTACGTCAAATGCATTTTCTGAAAATCTTACTCTTAATCCTTCTTTTAACATTGCACCCAGCATTTTTACACTGGTTACACCATTCCAGCGAACAGCAAATGCATAAGCAGTATTATCCACACCGGAACCAAACGCTTTTTGCGCAGATTGCACGGGAACCAAGGTTGTTTTAGTTGCATATGTCTGCAATCCATATGCGTATGGTAAAGACCATGCAGTAATATCATAGGTAGCGGAGTCACTCAATTTTGATTTTGGTTCGAACAAAACTTTTACCAATGCAGAGCGTGGCTGGTAAGTTGAAATAACTATATCGTTTTCATTCACACTAAAATTTTCTTCCCTGCCTGAGAAGTAATTGTACCCGGTTGCATTGGCACGGGCTCCATAACCATATTGAACAGCGTTTTTGTCAAGGAGATTTATTAATGCAGCAAATGAAGATTTAGCATCTGCTTTAATTACATATGCTTTATACTCTCCTACTCCCGTGGTTTTAGCATCGCCGAAGAATTTTTTGTACTCCTTAATTAACCTGGCAGCATTTTGAGAACTTACTTCTACGGCACTTAGCCCGGTAGTGAAATGATGCATAACCCTGTCAACTAATGTAAGTGTATCACCATCTTCTGTAATTATTCCAAGACCGGCACGGATACCCCCCTGTTCAAATGTCATTCCTATTGCCCCGGTATAAGTTGGATAAGTATCGCCATAACTTGGATAAAATAAATCAAATCGTTCTTTGGTGAAATACAACCATCCATTCTGGTCAAAATATTTTGCATTATTTTTTCCAATTAATATTTGAAAATCTCTTTGCCATCCTGTAATTACTTCATGAAATGGTTCAGCTGCAGGGGCAAAATAGTAAGGTTCGTTATATCCCTGCTCATGAAAATCAACATGCACCTGTGGCATCCATTGATTATATACTTTCAAACGCTGCTGTGTTTCCACCTGTGTTTGCCAGGCCCAGTCGCGGTTTAAATCAAAATTATAATGATTGGTTCTTCCCCCGGGCCAGGGTTCCACATGTTCTCTTGAAAGTGGATTTACATTCATGTTTTTTCCCACAACAGAATTATACCAGTTTATATAACGGTCACGTCCGTCAGGATTAATACAGGGATCTATTACTACTACTGTATTTTTTAACCAGTCTTTGGTTTTTGATTCAGAAGGATTAACTAAAGCATATAAAGTAAGCATCGCCGCCTCCGATGAAGAAGCTTCATTGCCATGTACATTATAGCTTAACCAAACTATTGGCAGAGTGTTTTCATCAGCCGGTTTATCATTTAATGTTCCGCTGAGACGCAAATTATTTTTTCTTATTTCATCTAATCGGGAAAGATTTTGTGGCAATGCAATAAAAGTCAGCAATAATGGTCTGCCCTCATTGGTTTCACCATATTTCTCCAGCTTAACCATCGAAGGTGCCATAGCAGCTACCTGTTGAAAATAACTCACAATTTTCCAGTGCGGCGTATATCTTGTTCCAACTTTATATCCTAAAAATTCTTCGGGTGATTGTACAGTTTGGGAATAAGTAAAAGAACAGGCAAGCAATGCAATAAAAACAAAGATTTTTCTCATTTGACAATATTATAATTACCGAAAATAAAAAAAGCGGGTGAAAGAAAATCATTTATCTGTATTTTAATTCAGCTTAACTTGACAAAAACTTTCCCCATGAACGTTATTTATTATTTCTTTTCATTTTTTATTTTGTTTTTTTTGAATACGGGGCTGCAATCCCAGCCAATTAAAAAAAATATTGATGGGTATCATTATTCCGTTCAAAAAAAAGCAGTATGCAGTAATGTGGCAGTTGTAGCAGCACATCCCCTTGCCAGTAAAACAGGAATTGAAATGCTGAAAAAAGGCGGTAATGCATTTGATGCATTTATTGCCACCCAATGGATATTAGGTGTAGTATATCCCTGGGCTGGCACTGTTGGCGGTGGTGGTTTTATGGTGGCGAGATTGAGTAATGGTAAAATAATTACTCTCGACTTTCGTGATGCAGCTCCTGCAGCTGCTTTCAGAGATATGTATTTGGATAAAAATGGCAAAGGGGATACACACCGTTCACAAAACGGTCATATAGCCTGTACTGTTCCTTCATTAGTTGCCGGTTTGTTTGCCGCTCATAAATATGCTAAACTTCCTATGAATATTTTAATGCAACCGGCAATTGATATAGCAGAAAAAGGATTTGCCATAACCCAACAGGAAGCCAACCGTCTTAATAAAAAGAAACCGGATTTTGTAAATAACAATATCGTTACCCCTCTGTTTGTAAAAGAAAGCGGATGGGAAGAAGGTGACACTCTTGTTCAGAAAGATTTGGCAGCAACATTAAAACGAATACAAAAGGAAGGAAGCAAAGGTTTTTATGAAGGTAAAACGGCACAGTTAATTGCTGATGGAATGAAAAAAGCAGGTGGCATTATTACTAAGGATGATTTAAAAAATTATAAAATAAAATTCCGCAGCCCCACAGTATTTAATTACAAAGAATATACTATTGCTACAATGGGATTACCCAGCAGTGGTGGCATTTTATTAAACCAGATGATGAAGATGGTGGAAAAAAGAAATATAGGAGCGATGGGTTTTCATACTGCAGCATCTATGCATTTGATGGCAGAAGCTGAACGCAGGGCATTTGCTGATCGGGGAGAATATATGGGCGATCCTGATTTTGTAAAAGTACCCGTTAAAGCATTGACCAATGAAAAATACATTGAAGACAGAATGAAAGATTTTAATCCGCTGGCAGCAACAAAAAGCAGTGATGTTAGCCCGGGTGTGGTTAAAAAAGAAAGTGAAGAAACAACGCATGTAAGCATCATTGATAAAGGTGGCAATTGTATATCTGCCACCACTACATTAAATGCAGGATATGGAAGCGGTGTAGTGATCGATGGCACCGGCATTATTATGAATAATGGCATGGATGACTTCAGTATACAACCGGGTGTATCTAATATGTATGGCGCTATTGGTGGCGAAGCTAATGCCATTGCTCCCAATAAACGCATGCTGAGTTCCATGAGTCCAACGATAGTTTTAAAAAATAAAAAACCATTTCTGATATTGGGAACACCGGGGGGCACTACTATTCCTACTTCTGTTTACCAGGTTATGCTGGGCATTATTGAATTTGGATTAAGTACAGAAGATGCGGTGAATAATTTACGCTTTCATCATCAGTGGCTACCTGACATGATTTTTGTGGAAGAAGGTTTTCCACAAAACTTGCAAAAGGAATTAGAAGCATTGGGGCATACGGTTAA